>JAYUFP010000582.1:0-14189 GCA_043738665.1 Isosphaeraceae bacterium | reverse complement strand
ACCCACCCTACAAAGGCCGCCTCATTAGCCCTTTGTCGGACCGTCGTTATCGTTCGCGCGGCGTTGAATGAGATGTTCAAAATGGGAGGGCGAGCCTCCTGGCGAGCCGAGTCGATCCTCGGCTCAGCAGGAGCTTCGCCCTCCCAAAAGGAATCAAAGCAGGCCGCGCAGAGTATAACGACCGATAGCCCTCGCCCAGTGCGGACGAGGGCTATCCGAGTTCCGGCCGAATGCCGGTCCTTAGTTCAATACGCGTCCGAGCTGATCACTTCGCCGCGGTCGGGGGTCGCGAGACCGTACCAGACCGGGATGCTGACGCTCGACTTGACGAAGCGAACCGAGCCGTCGCCGAATAGCGTGTTAACTCCACCCGGGTGAAGCGAGCTCGCGTTGACCAGGGTGATGGTTCCGCGACCGTCCTGCCCGATGTCGCCGTAGGCGCAGGCGGTGCGGTTGGGGGGAATCGTGTGGGAGTAGATGGACGTTCCACCGTAGGCCCACCATTCGCCCTTCCACGACCAGTTCTGGTTGCCGGTGACGGGCCGGATGGTCTGGCACTTGGCGGCGAACTGAGCGTCGGTCGTATACGCGTCTGAGTTCGCACCCAGGTTATACACCATCCCCAGACCGTCCCTTGCACCCTGAATGCCCACGGCCGGACCCTTCACCCATTCACTGAAGAGCACGGTGTTGCTGGTGCCGTCGGTGAAGGAATTCAGACCGATGTTCCGCTTCATCGCACCGTCCCAGTTGCCGGCGATATAGTTGGGGCCGTTGGGCACCCAGTTGTTGATGCGGCGGTTGAGCCCGAAGTTCGAGGGGTAATTGAAGTTGCCCACGAGCTTCGACGAGCCGTTGACCGTGAAGGTACCTGACCCTCCCGGATAGGGGTCCGAGGGGCAGAGGAACGACGCGATCACCTGGGTGAGCACCGTCATCTGGGGGATGCTGTTCGTGCCGCCGGCGGCGTTGTCGGGCGGGCTGGTGTCGCTGTAACCGAAGCTTCCGCCGTCGGACCAGCGGGCCCCGAAGTTGAAGTTGATCGCGTTGTACGTCGTCGTCTGCTCCATGAAGGGGAGCAGGCGCGCGAGCTGCGAGAAATTCTGGTGCGGCTGGTCCTCGGCATTCGCCGCATTCCGCCAGTTGTCGACCGTGACCGGCGGCAGCATGTCATGGGTGCTAATGTAGTTGTGCATCGCCAACCCAATCTGCTTCATGTTGTTGACGCACTGAGACCGGCGGGCGGCCTCACGAGCGGACTGCACGGCGGGCAAAAGAAGAGCGATCAGCACGGCGATGATGGCGATCACCACCAGCAGTTCGATCAGGGTGAAACCTCGACGATTACGGATCACGGGCGATGACTCCCTTGGGAAGAAAAAACGGATCGATCGAGCACACGATTTACCGCAACGCAGTGCGATAAGAAAAATGGGGTTGGGGCGAGAAATCGCCCGCCGCCACGGGATGAGTCCGGCTGGAGAGGAGCCGACGGGTCAAACCGAAGGTTTGCAATCACTTCGCGCCGGGATAGCCGGATTGCTTGAGCTGATTCTGCTGGCTTTGCATCTGCTTCTTCTGTTGAGCGGCGTAGTCGTCGGAACTCTTGAGCGATTCGCCTTTCGACTTCCCGTCCTCTTTGGAAGCGTTCGCTTGCGCCTTGACGAAATCCTCGTTGTCCTGCCCGCACGCGGCGAAACCCAGCAGCGGCAGGCTCAGAAGTGCCGTGCCCAGGACGCGGGAAATAGACCTCATGATGTACGACTCTCCCTGTGGAAAAAGCGGTAACCGATGCACTAGAATTAACTCCGCCGATAGTCGGAACGACCGTCCGACCGGGCGGAGGTGGCTCCCGTAATAAGCCGATCGTGAGGAAAGCCCAGGGCCAACCCGCACGGTTCTTCAACTGGAGAAACACTAGATGTTCACCGACCCGAGGGGAGGGACGGGTGATGGTCAGTCATCGACCCAACTAGCATTTCGGGCGAAACGAGGAAACATGAGCGACTCACTTCCCCCGAAGTGTGTACTCGAATCGCATTAGATTATCGCAGCGGAAGAACCTAGTTCTATGATACTCGAAATGGACTGTCAACAGAAAAAAACGATTCCGCTCGAATCATCGTGTTCAAGATGTTTCGAACCGCTTTGCACACCCGCCGATCGCGACGCTGTTTACGGCCGAAAGAATGGGTTTTCGTCGTGTCTTCAGGTTCCTCAACTGAGGCGTTGAAAAAAAATCACCTATTTCGAATTTTCTCGGTGAATCCGAATGTGGTGGTCAGAGAAATGGGCCTGAGGGATCGCTTTCTTCTCGACCGGCATGTGACAGTTCAGGCAATCCGTCTTCGGATTGACTGGGCAGACGACATGCCCGTCGGCCGAACCCGTCTTCCCCAGCTTCGCGGTCGGACCCGAGACGGGGGCGTGGCACGAAAGGCACTTCGACTCGTAATAGGCCGGTGAAGACTCGGCGTCGCGGTGCGGGTTGTGGCACGTCAGGCAGCTCAGCGACCCGTTGCTTTCGGTGAAACACCGGCTCTTCACGAAATGAAGCGACTGGAACCGGATGGTCGTCTTGTCATCCGGGTTCAGAATCGGATTTCCTTTAGGGCTGTGACACTGAGCACAGATCTTGACCTGCCGCTCGGCGGAAAAAAGTTGGGGCCGGGCAATGGCGAGATCGGCGAACTGAGTCTCAACCGCCTTGACGTGGTTCGCACCCGGACCATGACAACGCTCGCAGCCGATCCCGCGATCCGCCACGGTGGGACCGATGCGTTCCCGAGCCGCGCGGCCGTCGGTCGTGTGACAATGCACGCACCCGTGAAGCTCGTCGGCGGTGAGACTGACGCCAAGGTATTCTTCGTGATTTTTGGGGTGCGGGCGCTGGCCGATCGTGACGTCCCAGCCGGAGCCGTCGCTGTATTTGGAGAGTCTCAGTTCCCGAGCCCGGTCAGAAGAATCGTGACCGACCAGCGTCAGGCCGCGGTCGCCCGACCCGATCCCGTAATCGACGATGGCGCGAAACGTCTGGTCATCGACGCGCGTCTCCGCATGAATTCGGCCTTGTTCACGCGTGAGGGTATGGGTGACCGCAGGGGTGTAGCGGTCCTTGATGGGTTGATCCGGGAGTTGGACCGCGTCCAGACCCGTCGTGGTGAAAAATGTCCTTGCGTGGAGGCTGTTCTGCTGGGATTTGTGGATTGTCTGGTGGCACTCACCACACTTCGCGGCACCCACATAGGGGGCGGGTTCGTGGGCGAAGGAAGACTCGTCGGCGAATCCGTGAGACGCCTCCAGCGTGGCGGTGGCGTCGGCGACATTGCCTTGTTGCAGAAGCGCGCGGCCGTCGAGCCACGAGGCCTCGGGATCAGGGCCTTCGGCCAGAACGGGTTTAAGCGCCGCACGGGCCTCGGCCGGTTTCCCCGTTCGTAATAAAGAGCGAGCGAGAACCTTGCGGACGCGCGGTGGCGATGCCAACGCGCCGGCAAGTGACGGGTCGCGGTTCAGAGCGCGTTCGAGGCGACCGGCGGCCGTCGCCGAGTTCGACTGCTCGGCTTCCAGAATCCCGACCAGAACGTCGCCGCGCGTTTCCCAACCGGGGACTTCACTGAGGCGTTCGGCGAGGTTCGTGGCACGGACGATGTCGTCTTGCTGGGCGAAGAGACGACTCAGATCCTGAAGCAGGTCGGGCTGTTTCGGGTCGACCTTGAGTCCTTTCGACATGACGGCGATCGCGGCGGCCGTCTGTCCCTGCTTGGACAAGCCGGCCCCGAGTAGGTAGAAGTCCTCGCCCTCCATGCGCTCGGTCTTGATCCGCTGTTCGTACAAGGTCTGTGCCGAGTCGTCGTTGCCCATTCGTGCCAGCGAGCGGGTCAGAAGTTGCCAGGCTTCAAAGTCGTTAGGGGCGGTGTTAATCCGCGAGCGCGCGGCGGCCTTCGCCGTTTGCCAGTCCCCTGCCTGATAGGCGGCGACCCCTTGTTTCAGGGTGGAATCGGTTGTCGAGAACCAGAACCAGCAACCCGAGACGGTTGCGGCGAGCGTGAGGACAAAAAAGATCGCCCATAAACCGACCGCGCCCCGCTTACCGACAGTTGTCATCGCGCGATTCCCCTCGACCCGATCCCCCCGGCTTCAATCATTTCGCGGGAGTTGCCGCGCCCGCGCCTTTCTTCATGGCATCGTTGACGCCGGGATAGTCGCTGCGTAGGTTCGTTGAACCGGGTCCACCGCTAGGGGCGGGTCCCGCAGCTTCCTTCTTGGGCGTTCCCGGTGCCTGGTTGCCACTCGGGGGCGTGTTGAACCCCGGCCTCGCGCCTTTGTTGCCGCCCATCGGCTCCGGCTCGTAATAGGCACCGTAGACACTTTTCTGTACGGTTTCCCCGTACATGACGGCCCCGAGCATCCCCAGCACCGCACCCGCCACGAAGCCGCCGACCGTTCCGATCACGACCGCGGGGACTTTCCCTCCGCCCGCCGGGAGCACGAAATGAAGGAGTCCGGCCAACACGACGCAGCCGACCGCGAGCCCAAGTACCCATGTCAACATGTTCTGCTCCAAGGAGTGTTGCGAGGGGAGAGTGCCGCGACACGTCACAAGGACGTGTCTGCGCAAAGCCCGCTAGGGTATCGGCTACGGATCGAAACCGGGGTCGGCTCGCCCTGGTTTGGGGACGCTTTTCGACCTTGAGAACCCGGTCCGGCCGGCACCCGATCGCGGCGGGCAATTTGGCGACGAAGCTCAAACGACCGTGTTCAGCATAACGTCGCATCGTGGACGTTGCGAGAGCCGATCCGGATCGTAAAAGAAACTGACAACCGCATTCACACAAAGCTGGTCGTAACGCCGGGATAGCGAGATTCCTGAGAGCAAGGCGAAAAAAAACCGCCGATCCCCTCCGCCGCAGTTAATGGCGGCGGGTGAATCGGCGTGCGTTGAGTCATCTGAATTGAGCTAGCGGCCGACCCTCTGGGTCACCATCGATTGGGCGAACTTTTCGAGTTTCCGGGCGTCGGCGTAGAACTTACGGATGCCGTCGCTGAGTTTTTCGACGGCCATCGGGTCTTCATTGTGGAGCCAACGGTACGCCTTTTCATCGAGGTGGATCTTCGGCGCGTCGCTCGCCTTCGCGGCGGCAACCGTGAGCCGTGGTGACAGCGAATCCGAAGAAGCCGCGAGCTTCTCAAGGAGGTCGGGACTGATCGTCAGGAGGTCGCAACCGGCCAGGTGGGTGATCTGCTCGACCTTGCGGAAGCTCGCGCCCATGACCTGGGTCTTGTAGTCGAACTTCTTGTAGTAGTTGTAGATCCGGGCGACCGAGGAAACTCCGGGATCGTCATCGGCGGGGATTTCCGAGCCCTTCTCCTTCTTATAGTAGTCGTAGATCCGCCCGACGAAAGGCGAGATCAAGGTCACCCCCGCCTCAGCGCACGCGACGGCCTGGGCGAAGCTGAAGAGGAGGGTGAGGTTGCAGTGAATCCCTTCCTTTTCAAGCTTTTCCGCGGCGCGAATGCCTTCCCAGGTGCTGGCGATCTTGATCAGGATTCGATTGCGGTCGACCCCTTCGCTCTCGTAGAGCGCAATCAGGCGATGGGCCTTGGCGATCGTGCCGGCGGTGTCGAAGCTAAGCCCCGCGTCAACCTCGGTCGAGACCCGACCGGGGACGATCTTGAGGATCTCGCGGCCGAACGCCACGAAGAGCCCGTCCATGAACGCCTCCGCCTGCGCGGCCTTGTCGCCGCCTTCTTCGGCGGCGTCGGAAAGCGCTTTTTCGACGAAGTGGGAGTAACGAGGCTGCTGCGCGGCCTGGAACAGTAATGACGGGTTGGTCGTGGCGTCCTGGGGGCGAAACTTAGCGATCGACTCGATGTCGCCGGTGTCGGCGACGACCGTGGTGTACGTCTTCAATGTGTCGAGGAGAGACATCTCAGTGTCCTTTGCGTTCCGTGTAAGTCCAACCCTATTAGGAGGTAACGCCCGGCTTACAGTCAAGCCGAGAAGGTCGCGACGGCGGGATCGGAGCCCCCCGCGGACTTGACCCGGCCGTTGGCGGCCAGGTGTTCGAGAATCAGGTAAACCGCCTCGGCGGAGTTTGGCTCCCCGGCGGCCGTGGCGATCTGTTCGGCGGTTCCTGGCGCGGAGGAAAGCCCTGACAAAACCTTGGCCTGGAGTTCCAGGACGACGGCCGCGGCCTTCTTGCCGGCCTCGACTCCGGGCTGGTGATACGCGTTGATGTTCACGAGGCTCGCGTAAATGCCGACGGCGCGTTCGAAAAGGGCAATCAGTGTGCCGACGGTTCTGGCATCAACCCTCGGGACGGAGATCGTCACCGACTCCCGGTCGTTCGCGAATAGGGCCTCACGGGTTCCCAGCAGGAAGCCGTGGAGATAGTCGCCAGGGGTCACTCCCGGCTCGACTTCGACCCGAGATCCGCCGTCTTCGAGGACCCTGATGAAGGTCGCGAAAAAGTTGTTGACGCCGTCGCGAAGCTGCTGGACATAGGCGTGCTGGTCCGTCGAGCCTTTGTTGCCGTAGACGCTGATCCCCTGGTCGACTCGATTGCCGTCGAGGTCCAGCCGTTTCCCGAGCGACTCCATGACGAGCTGCTGGAGGTAGCGGCTGAACAGAAGAAGCCGGTCCTTGTAAGGGAGCACGACCATATCCTTGAGGCCTTTGCCGCCCGTGGCGTGATACCACATCAGGGCGAGGAGCGCCGCCGGGTTTTTCAGGGCGTCGTGAACCCGCGTGGCGACGTCGCAGTCGGCGGCTCCGGCGAGCATGGCATCAATGTCGATCCCCTGGAGCGCCGCGGGAAGGAGACCGACGGCGGAGAGTTCGCTCGTGCGGCCCCCAACCCAGTCCCACATCGGGAACCGGGCGAGCCACCCTTCGGAGACCGCCGTCTTGTCGAGATTCGAGCCGGCCCCGGTGATTGCGACGGCGTGCTTTGCGAAGTCGAGCCCCGCCGCCTTGAATGCCGACGCGACGGCGAGCATTCCGTTTCGTGTTTCGGGCGTGCCGCCGCTCTTGCTGATCACGACGCAGAGGGTTTCCCCGAGTTTGCCGTCGAGGCGGCTCAACTCGCGGGCGATCCCGTCCGGGTCGGTGTTGTCGAGAAAATGGGCGGCCATCTTGTCGGTGGAGGGGTTTCCGAGCGCGTCCGCGACGAACTCAGGCCCAAGAGCGGAGCCGCCGATTCCGATCGAGAGCAGCTTCGTGAATCGAGCGGCGGACAGGGGCTTGATGGCTCCGACGTGGACCCCGACCGCGAACGACTTGATGGCCGCGAGCGTCTCGGTGATCTCCTTGCGAACGCCTGCGTCGGGCGCGAGAGCGGGAGCGCGGAGCCAGTAGTGACCGACCATCCGCTTCTCGTCGGGGTTGGCGATCGCCCCTTTTTCGAGCGAATCCATGGCCTGAAAGGCTCTCGCCAGCGCGGGTGCCATGCGATCGAGGAACGCCTGATCGAATTTCATCCGGCTGACGTCGAGCGTCAGACCGATGGCGTCGACCCGGCAATGATAGGCCTGAAACTTCTTCCAGAGGTCGTTCGCATTCATGGAGTCGGTCACCTGGGTCCACTAAGGCACGACCCCGCCCAAGGGGTGTCGCGGCCCTATCATCGTGAAAACCTTTCGTGGAGTTCAACTCCCCGGCGGAGAAATCGAAGCCGTAGGACCGGGCGGATGTGAATTGCGCGTGCTCGGCGAGCTGGCTTCGATCGGGGAGCGGTCTCGTTTCGAGCGAGTGACCCTGGTAATTTGAATTCCTCGCATTCTCACTCCACTCCTGAGTGTTTTTTCATGTCGATGCCCGCCGACTTGCAGAGAATCCAGGCTCTCGACTTCTGGCCAGGTCCGATCACTTTGACACCGCTCGCCGGCGGAATCACAAACCACAATTATCGGGTGGATTGCGGGGGCCGATCGTTCGTCGCGCGCGTCTGCGAACCCCGGGAAATCCTGGGGATCGACCGTCGGAACGAGACCCTTTGCCAGCGCGCCGCGAACGACCTCGGCATCGCCCCCGCGGTCGTTCGCGATGAGGAGGGTATCTTGATCAGCGAGTTCATCTCCGCCAGGACGATGACCGCCGCGGAGGTGCGGATTCCGGAATTCGTCGCGCGCCTCGCCGAAATTCTCCGAAGTCTCCACTCAGGTCGAGAACAACTCACGGGCGAGATGCTTTATTTCTCGGTCTTCCAGACGATTCGAACGTACGCGATGACCGCCCGTCGGCTCGGGGCGAAGTTGCCCGGGGAGATCGAATCGTTCCTGGAGGATGCGTGTGCGTTATCGCGAGCGATCGGGCCGTTTCACCCCGCGCTCTGTCACAACGACTTGCTGCCGACCAACATTCTGGACGACGGGACGAGGATCTCGCTCGTGGACTGGGAATACGCGGGGATCGGCCACCCGTTTTTCGACCTGGCAGGGGTTTCAGCGAATTGCGCGTTCACGGAAGCCCGGGATGATACGTTACTTGCCGCATATCGCGGAGAGAAGACCCCGAGCGCGCTCGACGTTTACGAACTCAAGATCTTCAAGACCATGTCGCACCTGCGCGAGGCGTTGTGGTCGGTCATTCAGACGAAAGTTTCGGTCATTGACTTCGACTATGTGAAGTACGCCGCGGACTGCTTTGCGTCCTATCGGCGGGAGCGGCAGTCGCTCGATCGAGAGGTTTGAGACGAGGCTTCGAAAACGAAACGGGCCGGACTCTCTGCTGATCCGGCCCGTCTCGTCGATGAATCGTCGATGGCGGTCAGTCTTCGGGATTCGACCGCATGACCTCGTGAAGGGTCGCGACCAGCAAGTCGTTTTCGCCCGGCGTGCGGACGCAGAACCGGACGTGTCCTTTCGTCTCGAACGCGAGGCCGTCGGGGCCGGTGACCACGGCTCCGGCTTCGAGACCCGCGTAGTTGGAGCACTCGCGAACGAGCAGGCCGCGACGCGCCAGGGTGTCTTGTAGTTGGAGCGAGGTCCACGGGGTGTCGATGAGACTCGTCAGGACGAAATTGGCCATCGGCGGGGCCGACAACGGCCGTTCGCGAGACGGCCAGCCGGGGCGAAGTCCCGGCACGTCCCAGATTCGATCGGTCAGCCGGGCGGATTCGGTCCGGATCAGTTCGACGGTCCGGGCGACATATTCCTCGTCATCGACACAGGCGATCGCGGCGTATTCCGCGGCGGTCGTCACCGTCCAGGGCTGGAGGCAACGCCGAAGTTTTTCGAGGATCGCCGGCGATGCGACCGCGTAACCGATGCGAAGACCGGGGATCGCATAGATCTTGGTCATCGACCGGAGGACGATCAGATCGTCGCGCTCGGCGGCGACTGGCACGACGGTCCGGTCGGCCTCGTCGGGGAGGAACTGGAGGTACGCCTCGTCGACCACGGTCAGGCCGCGCGGCGGGGTTCTCTCGATCAGTTCGTGGAGCCGGTCGCGTTCCCAGGCCCGGCCCGTGGGATTATTCGGGTGCCCGGTCCAGACGATGCCGGCTCGGGCGTCGGGGTTGAAGTCCTGATCCCAGCCGAGCGTGGTGCCTTCCCAGACCTGGTTGCGGAGGCCGTTCTGTGCGGCCGTCCGGCGATACTCGCCATAGGTGGGCTCCGCCAGGTGCGAGAGCGGCACCTCGGGGACTCCCAGAGCGGCACCGGCGGCAAGCAGATCGTCGCGGAAGGCCTGGCCGATCAGGCTGATCAATTCGGTCGTCCCCGCGCCGACGAGGATTCGATCGGTGGGAACGTTGTGCCACTGGGCGAGGCGCTCGACGAGCCTGGGGGCTCCGGGCTCGGGGTAGCGTCCGATCGTGTCGCTCGTGCGGCGGACGGCCGCGAGCGCTCCGACCGGCGGGCCGAGGCCGTTCAGGGGTGCCGAGAAATCGAGGAGGGAGCGGTTCCCAAGCTTCAGGCGGGCTCGGATGGCCGACTGATTTCCGCCGTGTTGGATCGGGAGAGTCGCGTGTTGATCGTGCATCCGGTTTGGTTCGGCGAGGGGTGAAGAAATGCCGGAATCGGGCTCCGGCGAATGCACCGCGCGGGGAAAAAGGGCCGCTTTACCAAGCACGGATCGGGTCGGGCGGGATCGACTCTGTCAAGGACTCGATGAAGATCAGGGCAGGCATTTCACCGAGACTTCACAATTTGCGGCCGGAGTGAAGGATATAATCACTGGCGGTGTTGACGCAAGACACGATCGGCGGATTCGCGGCAACTTGTAAATTTTCAGGCGTAATCGCACTTCTCCGGGGGGGACTTGGAGTCCCGGCCGCTCGCGGAGTACAATCCTTCCTTTGCTCCGCCCTCATCGCGCGTTTGCGAACCGTTCGCAAGAAGGGTTCGCTCACCGATGCCCCCGGGCATCTTCCAATACGTGTCGCCGAAAAAGGGCTCGGGAGTTGAGGTTCGCACTCCGTTCCAAAGGACATTTCATGAGTTCGCCCCAGACCGCGGCCGCCTCTGCCGCCGGGTCGTCGCAGTACGATAACAATGGTCAGTACAGCCGTTCAGGCATTCTCCGCTACGAGAAAATCTTCGGCCACGGTTACATTAGCACCGGCGGGCCGGACACGACGGAATCCTTGATCGAAAAGCTCGGCACCGCCTTGAAACCCGGCCTCAAGGTTCTCGATGTCGGCAGCGGGATCGGCGGCGCGGCGCTCGAACTCGCCAAGCGTTTCCACGCCCACGTCACCGGGATCGACCTCGCCCCCGAGATGGTCGCCATCGCCCACGAACGTGCCGCGGAATGGAATGCGCCCGACACCGTGAAGTTCGTGATTGGTGATATTCTCAAAGAAGAATTCGCGGAGCCGTTCGATGTCGTCTGGAGCCGCGACGCCCTGATGCACCTCCACGACAAGCCGACACTCTTCAAGCGGCTGTATGACCTGCTCGCACCCGGCGGATACCTGGTGGTGACCGACTACGCCCGGGGCGTCGGCGCCGGGTCGCCCGAGTTCCAGGCCTATGTGAAGTCGACGGGCTACCACCTCGTGGACCCGGCGACTTACGGCAAGTTTCTTGAAGGAGCCGGGTTCATCGACGTGGAGGTCGAGGACGCCACGGGCAAGTTCATCGACATCATGAAGCGAGAGGCGTCTCGTCTGGAGACGAATCGTGAAGACTTCGTGGGGATGTTCTCCGAGTCCGACTTGAAGTACCTGATCGAGCGCTGGGCGATGAAGGATGGGTTCTGTCGAGCCGGTGACATGAAGTGGGGAATTTACAAGGCTCGTCGGCCCTCCTGACCTCGGCGACGAGGCAAGATGGGAGCTCGGCCGTCGGACGCCGGAGGGTTTCCGTGTCGCGATCGACCCTGGAACACGACATCCGCGACCTCGCGGGTTTCGGCTACCGCCAGCGCCTTGACCGCACCCTGGGCGGCTTCTCGGCGTTCGCGGCGGGGTTCTCCTATCTCTCAGTCCTGACCGGCTCCTCTCAACTCTTCCACCTCGGCTACGCGGCCGGGGGACCGGCTTTCTTTTGGACCTGGCCGGCGGTCTTCGCCGGCCAGTTTCTCGTCGCCCTTTGCTTCGCCGAGATGGCCTCGACTTACCCGCTCTCGGGCGGGGTCTACCAATGGTCGAAAAGGGCCGGTTCCGAAACGATCGGCTGGATGGCGGGCTGGGTGTATCTCACCGGCTCCGTGATCACACTTGCGTCGACCTCGATGGCACTTCAAGCCACGCTCCCCCAGCTTTCGCCGTGGTTTCAGTGGGTCGGAACCGCTTCCGACCGCGGTGATAGTGCGAAAAACGCGGTTCTCCTCGCCTGCGCGTTGATCGCGTTCACCACCCTGATCAATACCGTGGGTGTCCGACTGCTGGCGCGAATCAACAACGTTGGCGTTTTTGTGGAGCTTCTCGGCGTCCTGTTGCTTCTCGCCCTGCTCGCGGCGGCGGCGAAGCGTGGACCCGAGGTCGTGTTCGAAACGCAGGGCAAAGGGCTTGGACATCCGCTCGGTTATCTCGGCCCGGCACTCGCGGCTTCCTTGATGGCGACTTTCGTTCTCTATGGCTTTGATACCGCCGGCTCTCTCGCCGAAGAAACCGACGACCCGAGACGGCGGGCGCCCCGGGCGATCCTGCTGGCGCTGGCGTCCGTGGGAATCACCGGCAGCCTGCTCGTGTTCACAGCACTCCTCGCGACGCCCGACCTGAACGACCCCGAACTCGGGCGCGGCAGCGGCGGCTTACCTTACCTTATCAAGGGGGTGCTCGGTCCCGCGGTCGGCGCTCCGTTTCTTGTGGTCATGGCATTCGCGATCATCGTTTGCACATTGACCGTTCATGCCGCCGCGGTCCGCTTGATGTTCGCGATGGCCAGGGACAACCTCCTCCCGTTCTCGAAGGCCCTGGCGCGGGTGGACCACGGTTCCAGGACGCCGACCCTGCCCGCGATCGTGATCGGTGTCGCGTCGATCGGCTTGTTGATGCTCAATCTCGACCTGCCTCAAGTGATCGAGTTCATGGCTTCCGTGGCCGTCGTGTGGGCCAATCTCGCCTATTTGTTCGTGACGTTTCCATTACTCTGGAATTCTTGGGGAAAGACGCGGGAGCGGCCGCGCGATTTCGACGCGGATGAGGTCGACGAGCCCGGCTTTCATCTCGGAAATTTTCGGCCCGCGGTCAGTGCGTCGGCGGTCATTTTCGGTACGATCGTGATCGTCAACATCGGCTGGCCCCGGCCTGAGATTTACGGCGACGGCCCGATCGGCCGTTTCGGAGCCGCCCCCGCCACCTTCGCGATGCTCGGCATCGGCTTGATCTACGACCGATTTGTCCGTCGCCACCGCGGCGGCGTCCTTGAAGAACACCGGGTTTGAAGCGACCGCCACCCGCCCCATTTCTCGTCCTCTTTTTTGCCGGGATGTTCGATGATCGAGAAGACACTCCTCCTGAAACGTCCGAAGCAGCCGAAAACTTCCGAGCCGCGAGTCGCACGGCCCCGGCCGGAGAAGCCGACGCCGGTGACCAAGGCCCTGGCGTGGGGCGTGCATCTTTACACGGCGCTCGGGCTGGTGATGGCCGCGGCGATCGCCGTCTTGCTTTATCAAGGCGGACCGAACGCGTTCCGCTGGTCGTTCGTCCTGATGGCGGTCGCGACGTTCATCGACGCGACTGACGGCACCCTCGCGCGTGCCATTCGCATCAAGGAAGTGCTCCCGAAATTCGACGGGCGCAAGCTCGACGACATCACCGATTTCCTCACCTACACCGCGCTTCCCTTGCTGCTCATCTGGCGTGCGCAGCTCTTGCCCGCGGGGACGGAGTGGTGCCTCGTATTTCCGCTCCTGGCGAGTGCCTACGGGTTCTGCCAGAGTGACGCCAAGACCGACGACGGCTTCTTCCTGGGCTTCCCGTCGCTCTGGAACGTCGTGGCGTTTTACCTGTACATTCTCCAGGTTCCCGGCAATATCGCCCTCGGATCGATCCTGGTGCTTGCGTTGATGACGTTCGTCCCGAGTCGCTATCTCTATCCGTCGCAGCCGGGCCTGTTGAACCGGGTCGACAATGTCCTCTCGATCGGTTGGACCGTGATGCTGGGCTGGGTGTTGTGGGGGATGCCCTCACTGGAAACCTTCCGCACCGCGACGACCGCCCCTCAATTCCGCAACGTCGCGGTCGCCTCGTTGTTCTACCCGGCGTTCTACATGGGGGCGTCGTGGGTGGTGAGTGTTCGTCACTGGACGAAGCCTCGCTGAGGCCCGAAAGGCGGTCGCGCCCCCTTTGGAGTGCGTGCGGCTTGCCGGTCAGGTGACGGCGGTTTCCAAGGCCTCGGCCTCCGCGGCGCGTGCCACCCGTTGGCCGCCCTCGATGTCGACCACGAGTAAAAGCAACCCGCCCAACACAAAGAACGGGACGATGGTAAGGATCGCCGACCGTTTCGAGCCCGTGAGAGTGATGCTCAGGTCGAACAGCAGGGGGCCGATGATCCCCGCGAACTTCTCGACAACCGCGAAGAATCCGAAGAATTCGCCGGAACGGTCGCGGGGGATCAGGCTCGAAAAGAGCGAGCGGCTGAGAGCCTGCGTGCCGCCTTGGACCATCCCGACAAGGAAGGCCAGCAGAAAGAAGTGCAGGGCCGTCGTCATGAAGAAGCCGAGAACGCTGATCACGAGGTAGACGGCCAGGCCGGAGAGAATCGCGGGACGTACGCCGATCCGCCCCGCGAGTGCGCCG
>JAYUFP010000581.1:0-14223 GCA_043738665.1 Isosphaeraceae bacterium | reverse complement strand
GACTCGCACCTCGCCGATTCAGCAAACTTGCAGGCGCACGCATTCCCACGGAGGACCGTGGGAACGAGTCGCGCAAGGCTCGTTAGCTCTCGTCAGGTCGTTGTTTTTTGTAAGGTCTGCTCTGCGGACCACACGAACGCCGTAGCCTCGACCGAAAATGGTCAAGACAGCGGAGCCGATAAAACCGACTATTTAGACGTCGGTGTCTTCAACGGTTTGCAATGGCAATAGACATCATAGTCCCTGCGGTCTTCTTACCCATCGTGGCGACTTACATCACTGCGGTCGTCGTCGGCTGGATCGTCTTCTATCACGGGAAAAACATCGCGTTCAAGCGATGGTGGTGGCCACGATTCGTCATCGGTGCCGGAATCGTGGTGGGGTGCTCGGGCGTCACCGGCGCGGTTGCTTCGCGGTCCCTGCCGGCATTGCTTGCCCTGATGCTTTTCATGCCCGCACTGATCGCGTATCTCTCCTGGGGAGTTCACTGGCTGATCACAAAGTCCACGTTTTGTGATCGTTGGATGCGGCCCACTGTCCCGCGCTGATACCTCGCTCCATCAAGGTCTTGTTCGAACTGCGGGGCAGCTTTCGAGGACAAGAAGTCAACCTCTGATTCATTTCCGGAACTCTGATCCGAAGAAAAGGTGTCTTCAAAGCGCCCCCTCGCGTTCCAACTTCTTGTAATGGATGAATGAATAAACAATCGGCGAGAGCATTGATACCAGCAGCACCACGATCGCCGCGATCAATGACATCCCGGTGACCACCATCACGAACCCGAGCAGGCTGCCGCCGACGGTGGTCCAGGCGGCGAAGCGGTGGGTGTCGTTCCAGACGCGGTCGCTGGCGAGGGTCCAGGGGACTCGCACCCCCACGTAGAAGTTCCTGCGGACCTTGCCCAGGACGTTGCCGATCAGCGCGAGGAACAGGAACATTCCGCCGAAAAGCATTCGGGTCATGTCGAACGGTTTCTCGCTCTGGACGTGCCGCCAGGTGGCGACCATCGACACCGCGTAGATGTAGGCGAAGAGCCCCATCGCGGTCGTCGTGATGTACTCATAGGTCGACTTGAACGGCTCGATCTTGAAGTCCTTCGGCGAGAGCCAAGGCAGGAGCTTGAAGACCAGGAGCATCACGGCCATCGTGACGGGAAGGAGCAAGACGCCGACGGTCCTCGACCCGTAGCCATCGACCTCGCCCCGGATGTTCCAGTGGGTCGGGATCTTCTCGGGAAGCCGTCCATAAAGCACGGCGGAAGCCGCGACCGTCGCGGCCGTGAGCGCCACGGCGACCCAGCCATGGAGGTTCGTCCGCGTCATCGTCAGGACTCCTGCTGTTTGGGTTCGTTCGGCGCTTCGGGCAAGGTTCCGAAAAAGTCCAACATCCGGGTCATCACGTCCTGAATCACCGTCGTATTCAGGCTGTAGAAGATCTGCTGGCCGTCGCGCCTGCTGCGGATCAAGTCGGCGTCTTTCAACACCGAGAAATGGTGCGACATCGACGGCTTGGTCATGTCGAACCGCTCCGCCAGCTCGCCCGCCGTCCGCTCTCCGCCTGAAAGTAGGCGGAGAACCTCGCGGCGAGTCGGGTCCGAAAGCGCCTTGAACACCGCGTTCATGCCCGACATCACGGATCCATTCGCTCGGGTCAGGAACTTATTTAGAACGTTGTCTAATTATCAGTCCGGACGGAAAGGAGTCAAGTCGGCGCCGATTCCGCCGTTTCGGGCGGGCTGGTCGATGCGTTTCTTGTGACTGGTCGCCAGTGTGGTGACAGACTACGATGGTGGCGTTTGAATCGGTCAAGGGTATCGGCTCGGCCGGATCTCCCCGCGCTTTGCATCGTCAAGAAATTATTTTTCCTCGCGGCCTTTCGCGCGTGGTGACCCGATGGCGGATACTTTCATGAATTCAAGACGGATAACGCATCTCACGGGCAAGCTCGGCATAGTCGCCGTCGGCCTGGTTTCGACACTTACGGCGGCACTCTCCGGATGCGGCAAGACGGCTTCAACGGCGGGAACTGAAGGTCAGGGGAGGCCGCTCGTCGCCGTTACGGCCGTTGTCGTGAAGAAGACGAACGTTCCCCTGGTGATCAACCGATCCGGCACCACGCGATCTCTCAGCCAGATGACCGTGCGGGCGCGGGTCCGCGGATTCCTGACCGAGAAGCTCTTCAAGGAAGGAGGGAACGTCAAGGCCGGCGACCTCCTGCTCGTGATCGACGAGAAGCCGTTCCAGGTCAAGGTCGACCTCTCCAAGGCCATGCTGGCCGAGGCCGAGGCGACGTTGAAGCAGGCCGAGCAGTCCAAGGCGAAAGAGATCGCCGCGGCGCAAGTGAAGCTCGCCGAGACTCAGTATTCGCTCGACGAAGTCGAGGAGCGCCGGGAACGCAGTCTTTACGTCCGCAAAGCGTCGTCGGTGGAGGACCTCGACCGCGCCGTGGCCAAGAAGAACAAGAGTGCGGCGTCGGTCGACTCCGAAAAGGCGTCGCGCGAACAGAAGGTGAGTGACTACGACACGGGCATCCTCTCCGCCCGTGCCAAGGTGGACCAGGCCAAGGCCGACCTGAGCAACGCTGAGATCGACCTGGGCTACTGCCGGATGTCCGCCCTGATCGGCGGCAGGATCGGCGAGCTGAAGGTGAAGCCCGGGAACCTCGTCGGCTCAACCACGGCCGGAGACGACTCACTCGTGACGATTGAACAACTCAACCCCATGGGGGTCGACCTCAACCCCGCCGCACGCTACCTGCCGATCGTGACCCGGCTGGTGAAGACCGGGCTGTCGATCACGGTGACGGTGCCTCGCGACGGAGGACCGGGTAAGTTTCAGGGAAAAATCATCTTCATCGACAACAAGGTCGACCCCACGACATCGACGTTCCTGCTTCGTGCCGAGGTCCGGAATTCCGACGAAACGCTCCTGCCGGGAGAGTTCGTGAACGTCACGATGGACCTCGGTGAATACGTGGACGTGTTCCTGGTCCCCGAGCGTTCGGTGATCGAACGCCAGGAAGGGACGATCGTCCTGGTGGCGGATGACCAGGGGAAAGTCTCCGTCAAACCCGTCGAGGTTCTCGACGACTATCAGGGGTTCCGAATCGTTCAGTCCGGTCTGGAGCCCGGGCAAAGAGTCATCGCCGAAGGGGTTCAGCTCGCACGTCCCGGCGAGACGGTCAACGTCGAAGTCGCGGAGCTCGAGAAGTATCGTCGAGTGGAGGACGCGACCGGCTCGAAGAACCGCTTCAACAACGGCAAGATCCGTTACAAGGGCGAAGAGACCGCACCCGCTCCCACACCCGCGCCTGCCGAGGCCCCCGGGCCGACAGCCGTCCCGCCGCCCAAGTCTTGACGGCCATTCTCCGGTGTTTTCACGGCGATCGACCGCGACGCGGGTGTTCCGAATCCAGGTTCCCGGAATCCATGACCCATGGTTAATTTCTTCATCGGACGTCCGATTTTCGCGAGCGTGCTCGCGGTCCTGATGGTCTTGATCGGCGGCATCTGCGTGTTCGTGCTGCCGATCTCGCTCTACCCCGACATCGTCCCGCCCCAGGTCCAGATCACGGCGACTTATACCGGGGCCGACGCACAGACCGTTTCCGACTCGGTCACCACTCCGATCGAGCAGAAGGTCAACGGCGTGCAAGGGATGCTCTACATGTCGTCGGACAGCACGGGCAGCGGCGTCTCGCGGACGCTCGTTACCCTCGACGTCGGCGTCTCCCAGGACATCGGCGCCGTCGATGTCCAGAACAAGGTCGACACCGCCAAGCCCGTGCTTCCCCCCGAAGTCTCCCAGGTCGGCGTCGAGAGCAAGAAGACCACCACGAACATGGTCTGCGTCGTGAACCTCATCAGTCCCAAAGAGACTTACAAATCCGACTTCCTCGACAACTATGCCCAGATCAACGTCGGCGACGTCTTGAAGCGAATCCGAGGCGTGAGCGACGTCAACATCTTCGGCCGGAAGTACGCGATGCGGATCTGGCTCGACCCGGTCCGCCTCGCGAACCAGTTGATCTCGCCCGAAGAAGTCATCAACGCGGTGAAGTCCGAGAACCGACAGGCGGCCGCCGGAAAGATCGGCGCGCCCCCGGTTCCCGCCGGGCAAACGTTTGAGTATCCCGTCACCGCCAAAGGACGACTCACTCAGGCGAAGGAATTTGAAGAGATCATCGTCCGGGCCAAACCCGACGGCACGGTCGTCCGCATCAGCGACATCGGGCGCGTCGAGCTCGGCTCCGAAACGTACGACCAGGGGGGTTACCTCAGCGGCAAGCCCGCCGCCGCTATCCCCATCTATCAATACTCGAGCGCCAACGCCCTGAAGATCGTCGAGCAAGTCAAGATCGAGATGGAACGGTTGGCGAAGAACTTCCCGCCCGACGTCGAATACACGATCGCCTTCGACACGACGAAGTATGTCGAGGAAAATATCAGTGAAGTCCGGCAAACTCTGATCGAGGCCTTCATTCTCGTGCTCCTGGTCGTCTTCGTGTTCCTCCAGGGATTTCGAGCCACGGTGATCCCGATGATCGCCATCCCCGTGGCACTTATCGGGACGTTCGCCCTGATGGCGGCCTTCGGCTTCTCGATCAACACGCTGACCCTCGCGGGGCTTGTGCTGGCGATCGGGCTGGTGGTCGACGACGCGATCATCGTGGTCGAGAACGTCGAGAAGTTCCTCGAACGCGGCATGAAGCCGCTCGAAGCGACGCGGGCCGCGATGGCCGAGATCACGCTGCCGATCGTGACCATCACCTTGGTGCTTGCCGCGGTGTTCGTCCCGGTCGCGTTCATCCCCGGGCTCACCGGGCGGCTCTACAACCAGTTCGCGCTCACGATCGTCTTCTCCTTCGTGCTCTCGGCCGTGAACTCCTTGACGTTCAGTCCGGCGATGTCGCGGCTCTTCCTCAAACCCAAGGCGCATGGGGAGTCGAAGTTCTTCTTCTTCCGCTGGTTTAACCACGGGATGCGATGGCTCGAGAATTCGTACGACTCGTTCCTCGAATTCACCGCGCACCACTGGTGGACGATCGTCATCCCCTCGATGGGCCTATTGGCTCTCACCGGCTACATGTTGGCGGTACGTCCCAAGGGGTTCATCCCCTCGGAGGACCAGGGTTACGTGATCGTGACCGTGCAGACCCCGGACGGCACGACCCAGGAGCCGACCTCGCGCGTGATGGAGCAGGTGGAGCAGATCGCTCTGGGCACGCCGGGAGTGGCGAGGACGGTCCGTTTCGACGGCTTGAACCCGCTGACGCAAGTCAACCAGTCCAACGCCGGCGCGATCTACGTGACGCTCAAGCCCTGGCACGAACGGACGAAACCCGAGTTGCGGGCGAACGCCATCGTCGGCCGACTCCAGAAGGATTTCCGAGAGAAAATCCAGGGTGCCGTGGCCCTCGCCTTCCCGCCCCCGCCGATTCAAGGACTCGGCTCGACCGGCGGGTTCGAGTTCATGCTCGAAGACCGCGAAGGGCGGGGGGCCGAGGCGCTCGCCGACGTCGTCGACAAGTTCCTCGCCGCGGCCCGAAAAAAGCCCGAACTCGCCGGCCTCTTTACGCCGTTCTCCGCGCGTGTACCGCAGGTCAAGTTTGACCTCGACCGCACCAAGGCCCGAGCGCTCGACGTCGCGGTCTCCACGGTGTTCGAGACCCTCCAGATCTATCTCGGCGGCTTTTATATCAACGACTTCAATCGCTTCGGCAAGACCTGGCGAGTCTATGTCCAGGCCGACGGGAAATACCGTCTCAAAAAGGAAGACGTCTTGCTCCTGAAGGTGCTGAACCGCAGGGGTGAGAAGGTCCCGTTGAGCGCGCTCGGGACCGTGAAGTCGTACGTCGGCCCGATCGACGTGACTCACTACAACCTCTACACCGCCGCCAAGATCTCAGGACAGCCGGCCCAGGGCTTCAGCTCCGGCCAGGCGATCAAAGCCATGGAAGCGACCGCCGCCGAGATTTTGCCCGACGGGTTCGACTTCGAGTGGACCGGGTCGACGTATCAGGAGCTGAAAACCGGTAACACCGCGATCTTCATCTTCGCACTCTCCGTCGTCTGCGTCTTCCTGTTCATGGCGGCGCTCTACGAGAGCTGGATTCGTCCGCTCGTGATCATCCTCACCGTGCCGCTGGCGATGTTCGGGGCGGTGGTCGGCCTCTGGATCTACGGGATGCCGCTCGACGTCTTCGGGCAAATCGGCCTGGTCATGCTGATCGGCCTTGAAACCAAGAACGCGATCCTCGTCGTCGAGTTCGGGGTCGAGTTGATGCACAAGCAACACATGAGCATCATCGACTCGGCGAAAGAGGCGGCCCGGCAACGCTTGCGGCCGATCTTGATGACCTCGTTCGCCTTCATCATGGGCGTCTTGCCGATGGTCCGCGCGACGGGCGCGGGGGCCTACAGCCGAAACTCGCTGGGGGTCGTGATCGCCTTCGGGATGCTCGTTTCGACCGTGCTCGGCCGGTTCGTGATCCCGGTTTACTACGTCCTCGGCGAACGATTGATCGCCTGGTTTTCACCTCCGGAAACGACTCTCGCAGAGTCTCCGCGGCAAGACGGCTCGCCCCACCATGCGGGTGTCGAAGCCCCGTTGCCCGCTCATTGACGAATCCCTAAGAACCATCAAGAGGCGTTCTCACATGAAAACAACGTTTTGCGTCTTGCCCGCGTTGTTCTTCCTTGCCCTCGTGACGACAACCGCGGTCGCGGACGACGCCCCCAAAGCCTTCATCGACGGCAACGGCCCCGGCTGGAAGTCCCTGGGAGGAGACGATTTCGTCAAGGTGAATTGCGACGACGACACCTGGACGTGGAAAGACGGCACCGTGCATTGCACGGGGCAACCCGTCGGCGTCACCCGGACGAAAAAGGCGTATACGAACTTCGAGCTCGTCTGCCGTTGGAAGCATTTGAAGTCGGCCGGAAACTCGGGAGTTTTCGTCTGGGCTCCCGAGAAAGCGCTCGAAGGAATCAAGCCGGGAACGCTGCCGCGAGGTGGGATCGAAGTGCAGATTCTCGACCACGGCTACGCCGACCAGTATCTCAAGAACACCGGCAAGAAAGGTGATTGGTTCTCGACCGATGGAGACGTCTTCGCGGTGGGGACTTCGAAAATGAAGCCTTTCGCCCCGCTTTCGCCCGACGGTTCCCGGAGCTTCCCCAGGAAGCGCCTGAGCAAAGGGATTAACGAATGGAATCATTATTACGTGCGGGCGATCAACGGCGAGATCCGTCTCTGGGTGAACGGCGAGGAGGTTTCCGGCGGCAGCGGATGCAACCCCGGCACGGGGTATCTCTGCCTCGAATCTGAAGGGTCGCCGGTCGAATTCAAAGACATCCGGATTCGTGAGCTGCCGTGATCGAAATCGCGGCGTCAAAGTCCCTCCGCGCCCCGCCGCGCCATGACCCCGGGCTTCGTCGCCCGTACGATCTCCGACGGCGACGTCGAAGACCGGGTCATGGTCGCGGAGAGGACGGGTGAGACGTCCCCCAGGTCTCCTTTTTCGCACCCTCATGCGTTAGCGGACGTCTCGTCAGTTACCATCGTTCGTACGAGAGGCCGCGTTCACGAAATCCGCGACGTGAGAGGAACGACGTTGAAAAATCTCTTGCTCGAACACGTCGAGTTCAAGATCGACGAGACGAACGGCGGCGTCTGGAGGCGATTCCTTTACCCCGACGGTTCGCTCTTCGAGGAGTACGTCTCGCACGCGCGGGTGCTCGGCCTTCCGCTGCTGCATTACACGAAAGGCAAGAACCCGCAAACGGGAAAACGCGTCGTCGCGGTGGGATTCTTCGCGATCGGCAGAATGGCCTTCGGCGTGTTCGCGTTGGGGCAGGCGTCGGCGGGCGTCTTCGCCGTCGGTCAGCTCGCCGTCGGGATGATTGTCGGGCTCGGACAAGCCTCAACGGGCGTGATCGCGCTGGGCCAGCTCGCCATTGGGCTGGCGTTCGGGGTCGGTCAATTCGTGACGGGTTACGCGGCGATCGGCCAGTTCGGGATCGGCCGGTATTTTCTGGGAATGTTCGGACTGGGACAGCACGTCTGGGACATGCGCGGGGGCACCGACGCCGCGAAGGCGTTCTTCCTTCAGTTCGGCGACTGGCGGTCGCTCAAACCTCTAAACCGTTGAAACGCTCGGCACTCCCATTGACGTGATGATCGCACCCGGATTCCCTCACGCATCAACGTAATGATCTACTTGAATGCCCTGATGATCTCAGCGGGCGCAGGTTTCTCCACGATGGTCAGAGCCTTTGGAGAATCCAGTATCATCGACACGAGCGACGCGGGCCGATAGGCTTCGCGGAGCGCGTCGATTCCGAGCATCCGACCGTCGCCCGAAACACCCCCGGCGACCACGACCTGTCGGGGAACGACGAGCGCCGCGAGGTCGCCGATATCGCCGAAGTTTCGCAGGATTCCAGGTGCCATCACGCCCAGCCGCTGTCCCTTGTAGGGAGTTTCTGAAACGTAGCTCGCCATCGAACCCTTTATCGCGACTCCGGAAACGCGCAGGTCGGTCGCGGCCGCGGTGAGAGCCACGAGTCCCGCGGGCCCTTCTCCCAGGAGGATGATCTTGCGCGTCGCGTCCGTATCCGAGGTCACGAGTTGATCGATGACGCAACGGACGTCGCACACCCACTGACCGAGCAACGGCCGGCCGATGAACATTCCCCACTCGGCCGAGTTGTGGTCCGGGGCGTTGCCGACCTTGTCGGACTTCCAGGCGAAGTTGCCGGTCGCGCGGAGGTCAAACGTGACGACCGCATAACCGGCCTTTCGCGCCTCCGCGGCCAACGCGCCGGTGCGTGCCTTTTCGGCCCCCTCCAGATCCAGAACGACGGCGAGCGGCGCTCCCTTGTCGGAAGCCTCTTCGACCTCGGCCGCCAATTCAAGACCCGGTTCGTAGTCCGGGATCACGTAGCGATCATGGCCGGAAAGAGGACTTGTCGTCCGAGACACCCGCTTCGTCGCCGCAGGGAAACCGCCCAGGACGTCCTTCACGAGCGTGTTGCGGAGAGCCTGCCGCTCAGAAGGCCAGTTCATCGAATCGCGAGGCGCGTTCCGGGCCTTCAACAGCTTCCGACCTTCGCTCGCCGCGAACTTCGGAAGCGTCATGAAGTCGTCGGGTCGAGATTCGCCGGGATAGCAGCGCAGGTCTTCAGGGTCTTCGGTCTTGATCGTCGGTTCCGTGACTGGCGACCCGTCGCCTTCGCCCTTGAGATACCTGGTCATCCAGCCGTAGACCGCGGAACGCATGGGTGAACTGTAGTCGTGGCCCGATTCGAAGGGGGTATGCCGGAGCGCATCACTTCGGTCATAAAGCTTGAAGATCGGCCCGGCGGCGGCCAGTGATTTCTTGGCCTCGTCCACCGAGAATTGCGGGGCGTCTCGCGTCGCGTTGATCACCAGCAACGCCCGAGGGGCGGTCAGGCCAAGCACGCCAGACTCCTCAGTAAAGGTCAAGATGCCCGGAACGACCTCGCAGAGGCAGCAACCCTGGCCCAGGTACGCCCGGAAGTTGCCGACCGAACAGACCGGTGATGCCGCCTTGAGACGTTCGTCCATCGCCGCGGCGTACATCGTCTGGTTCCCGCCCCCGCTGGCGCCGGTGACTCCGATGTGTCCGCCATCGACTTCGGGACGGGTCAACAAATAGTCGACGGCCCGCATGTTTTCATACACTTGGATGCCGGAAAGCGGCAGTCCGACGGGAAGCATGGTCGCGGCGGTCATCTCGCCGTGATACTCGCCCAGGGATTTGCCGACGCCCCGCTCGCCGGCGCCGAACGCATCGACGACCAGGGCAATGAAGCCCAACTTCGCCGCGCCGATGCAACGGGCCTGCACCGTGGGGTCTTGCTTCGCCCCTTTCCAGTGGCCGTGAACCATCAAGATCGCCGGATGCTTGCCCGGCGATTCGGGAAGATACAGGTTCGACGTCATCCGCACGCCGGGCATGGTCTGAAAGACCACTTTCTCGACCCGATAGCCATCACGTTTCAACGTCCCCAAAACCTTGGGATCAAGCGGACACGGCGTTTTCGGGAACCCTCCCCAGGCGGCCTCAAGGCGTTGGCGCAAGAGGATCGCTTGTGCCTTCCAAACACTCAGATCGGCGGGAGCGGCATCGTTCCGTCGGAGCGCGTCGGCCTGCGATTTGATGAATTCAAGATAGCGTGACGAGGGATCCGGCTCCGCCGAATTTGCGGCGCAAGGGCAGAGGGCCAAAAGGATCAGTACGAGCGCGGTGGAAAACGGCAACGATCTCGGCGACGGCATGGGAAAACCCTCGGTCGGCAGGTTGATCACACATTGAGGCCAGTGTGATCCGACCGAGGGCCACAATCAACCGCTTACCCGGCCCGAGCCGCGGAACTGTAGGGTAACGAGATCGTCACGTCTTTAGGTGCAGACGGGAACATCGCCGCCGATCGACCTGTGATGTCGCCGGGACGATTTGCCAGGGTCCGCAAATCCTGAAGCGTCTGCGCGAACGGGAACGGCCGTTCGTCGCGAGTGGCCTCGTAAAGGTCCATGGCCGCACTCAGTGCCGCGCGGGCGAGATTCTCGTTCTTGAAGTCGAGGGCGAGCAACACGACGTTATCCTCGGCCATGCGCGCTGCGACGAACGTGCCGTTCGAACCCGCGAGGCGTTGGAAGGTCATCGCGAGTTGACCCACCACACGGGCCGCGGCGGTCCTTGGGTCGTCGGCTTCCGCGAGTTTTGGAGAGATCCAGCCTTCACCGCCGGGGAGCGCCGAGGATTCAAGAATTTCCACCCGAGCTTCGAGAACCGGAGGTGGTCCCCACTCATTCCGCCCCTGGAGGACTGCGATGTTTGTGATTTCCATGAAACCCCACTCCCTCCCAACCGTTACCGCTCTGATGGTATTCGTCTCGCCTTGCAAAGAATTGAGTTGCAATCATCGTGCCGTGAATCGGCGGAACGGTGCGGAACCTCTCCACGGTGTCTTCCCGATTCCCGCTCGGCTAGAATCGGTCGGCGTCGCGCGAGTCTGCCGTTTTTTCGATCGATCTTCAGGAAACGAACGATGTTGCGATTCCTCCGTCGATTCCCCGTGCTCCGCTGTCTCGGGCTCGCCCTGCTGTTCGTGCCCGCCACGATTCATGCCGCGGACGAGGTTCCCAAGGGCGAGGTCAAGGAATACTCGTTTGAAAACAGCAAGGTCTTTACTGGAACCGTCCGGAAGTACTGGGTGTACATCCCCCGCCAGTACGACCCGAAAACCCCCGCTTGCGTTTACGTGAACCAGGACGGCATCCAGAACGACGCCCCCAAGGTTTTCGACGCCTTGATCCACGAAAAGGCGATGCCCGTCACGATCGGCATTTTCGTGACGCCCGGACGGGTCAAGGCCCCGAGCGCCCAATCGCTCGATCGGTTCAATCGGAGCTACGAATACGACGGTCTGGGCGACAACTACGCGCGGTTCCTACTCGAAGAATTACTGCCCGAGGTCGAAACCAAGACCGCCGAAGACGGCCGACAGATCCGGCTTTCCAAAAACGGCAACGATCGTGCGATCGGAGGTTCGAGTAGCGGTGCCATTTGCGCCTTCAACGCGGCCTGGGAGCGTCCCGACGCCTTCACCCGAGTCTTCAGCACCATCGGCACGTATGTCGGGCTCCGAGGTGCCAACGAGTTCCCCACTTTGATCCGCAAGGTCGAGCCCAAGCCGCTCCGCCTCTTCCTTCAAGACGGCTCAAACGACCTGAACATCTACGGCGGCGACTGGTGGATGGCCAATCAGGAGATGGAACGCGCCCTGAAGTTCGCGGGTTACGAAGTTGACCACGTCTGGGGAACGGGAGGCCACAACGGCGAACAGGCCAAGCAGGTTTTCCCCGAAGCGATGAAATGGCTCTGGAAAGGTTGGCCCGAGCCGGTGAAGGCGGGGAAGGGGTCGTCGCAGCTTCAGGAGATCGTGATACCGGGTGAGGGCTGGGAGCTTGTCGGTGAGGGGTACAAGTTCACCGAGGGGCCGGCTGTCAACGCGAAGGGGCAAGTTTGGTTCAATGATGTGGGCGACAGCAAGACCTATAAGGTCGAACCCGCAGGAACGCTCACTGTCGTCTCACCGGATTCGGGGCGTGCCAATGGTCAGGCGTTCGGGCCCGGCGGCCACCGCTTCATTGTCGTAAGTAAGCTTGATAGTATTCACGCGTATCATAACGAAAGCCACGATACCATGGCGATCGCCGAGGGTATCGCGGGCAACGATCTCGTCGTCAATCATGAAGGCGGAGTCTACGTCACCAATCCCAGCCCGGACCCCAAGCAACCGGGCCGGGTCTGGTACATCTCGAACGGCGAGAAATCCGTCGTCGACTCCGGCTTCAAATACCCCAACGGAATCTGTCTCTCCCCCGATCAGACCTTGCTCTACGTCGCCGAATCGAGGTCGCACTGGGTCTACAGCTACCAGATCAATCCCGACGGCACGCTCGCGCACAAGCAGAAGTATTATCATCTGCATGTTCCCGACAACGCCGATGACTCCGGAGCCGACGGCATGAGGGCCGACCGCGATGGCCGCCTTTACGTCGCGACCCGGATGGGCATCCAGGTTTGCGACCAGGCCGGGCGCGTGAACGTGATCCTGCCGACTCCCAACGGCAAGGTCTCCAACCTCTGCTTCGGCGGGCCGAACTTCGACGTGATCTACGCGACCTGCGGCGACAAGGTGTATAAGCGGAAAGTGAAAGTCCGAGGCGCGAACGCCTTCGAGGCCCCGATCAAGCCCGCGCCGCCGAGGTTGTAAAGGCATCGGGGTTTCCAGACGCAACCCCGATTCCAACTCGTTCCCACGGTCCTCCGTGGGAATGCCGTCTTGGACGCTCCGCGTCCGCATTTGCTGCCACCAGACGACGCGGAGCGTCGAGGACGGCGTTCCCACGCGGAGCGTGGGAACGAGTGTGTTGAGGGATTCGACAGGCGGGAGTTGAATTCCGATCGGAGGTCGCGGACAATCGTAAGACCGTCCGCGTTCCGGAGCAAACCGGCCGCGGTCATCGACGTCTCTTTCGAGTCTGACCCATGACGTTGAACGACGTTCCGATCATGGTCTGCGCGTGCGGGAAGCGGCTCCGGGCTCCCGGCGCGAAACCCGGTCGCCTGGGCCGTTGCCCGGCTTGCGGGGGTGAACTCAGATTCTCGGAGGAGGCCCCTTCGATTGCGCCGAGCGAACCCATCGAGCCCGAGGGATCGCGCACTCAGACCGCGACCCGACCCAAGAAGCGAAAACGGAGAAAAGCGTCGGGCTCCGAAACCAACATCTGGAACGGACTCGTCGCCGCGCCTTCGCGTCCTGAATCGTCGTTCCGAGACAGCCTGCTCTATCCTCTATGGGGGGCGTCGGGGATCTCGATCCTGGTTTTCCTGCCCCCGTTGCTATGGATCACGTCGATTCCGTTTATCACGATGGTGATCGCCCTTTCCGGCAACGAATCGCGGTTCAGCCTGCCCGCACTCCTTCTTTGCATCCCGTTCTTCCTGGGGTTTTCGGTGGTCTTCGGCTACACCCTTCTTTTCCTGGGGAAGGTCGCGGCGTCGAGTGCGATCGGCGAGGTCCATCACCCCCACTTGCCCGACTGGGATCTCTCGGCGATCCTCTTCGGCATCGGCCGTTGGGTCTGGGCGGGGCTGGTGGGAGGAATCATCGGGGGATTGCCCGCGGTCGCCTACTGGATTTATTGTGGCGATATCGATTTCTTCGACCGGATGATCCTGGCCGAACTGGCGGCGCTGGGGGCGGTTTACGCGTTGATGGGCTTACTCGCCGCGATTCTCTACGAAGACATCCTCGCGGCGAACCCGTTCACGGTAATCAGGGCGATCGTCACGGTTGGCTGGGGGTACGCCCGGCCTTGTCTCGTGGCGGGTGCCGCGGTCATGCTGGTCGGCACACTCGTCACGGCGTCGTTCGAGGTGGGCAACCCCGCGCTCGCGGCGTTTCTGTTTTGGTTCTCGTGGCTGGCGGCGTTGTACCTGACGATGGTGATGCTCAGGGTCATGGGGCTTTTCTACCGCGAGCACGGCAAGTCGCTCGGGTGGTTCCGCGACCGGACGGGTTGGGGCGTCTGAACGATGGCGCGAAAATCGTGGTACGACCCGACGCTGACCGATTCCGTGCGGGTCGTTAAGGAAGCCCCTTCCTCTAGCTCGATCCGCCGAAGA
>JAYUFP010000580.1:0-14237 GCA_043738665.1 Isosphaeraceae bacterium | reverse complement strand
TCCGGAACGATCGAGACGACCACGATCGATTGAGGAACGCCCAACAACCGGAAAGGACGGCCGCGGGATTTTTCCGGCGGCAACGCGAACTCATTCGTCCGGGTCGGCTTGGTCTTCGTCCACGGCACGAGCTGAACCGAGCGCTCGGGCTGTGCGTCGGGAAGTGCGTCCACCCGCAGCACGGCATCATCCCCGAGACGGCTACTGAGCCGTTCGACCAAGGCGACGACCTGCCGAGAGGTGTCCGCCTCGCTGTCATCGGCCAACCAATCGCCTTGAATTTGTGGCAAACGTCCGAGCCGAGGCACGCTCCACTGAATGGCGATGATGCCTCCGGACCACGCGCATCGTTCCAAATGAAGTTCCACGAGCTGAGCGAGATGCCGTTCATCCCGTGAAGATTCCACGAGGCGGATTTCCAGCCTGACGGCATTCGCCTCGGTTCGCAGCTCGCCTTCCAGTTCTTGAAGCCCCGCGCCGGAATGAGTGACCGCGGAGAGCAGCTCTCTCAGCATCTCCCGGCAGACAAACGCCACGGCGAGGCGATCGTCGATGGGCACTTCCCATTCGCGCATGACCGTCAACGGCTCGCGCAGCCGCTCGCCGACAAACGACTCAGGATGTTGGCCGAGTGCCTGGTCCAGCCGTCGCGGCAGGATCATGTCGAAACGGCCGGCCAAGGTTTCTCGGGGAAGTTGCAGCACGTCGCGAATCGTCCGCAGCCCCAAGGCATCGAGCCGTTCCAATGTGGTGACGGGAAGGCGTAACAACTCCACGGGAAGGCCCGACAAGGCCGCCGTTTCCTCTCCCGCGGGAACCACGGCGGCGGTCACGGCATGGGCGAGTGCCCACGCCGCTCCCAATGTGCCTGCGAGGGCGAGTTGGGTCTGAAAACTTCGCCCGATCCAGTAGTCACGAACCGCCTGGAGAAATCGTTCCTCACCACCCCACAGGTGCGTACATCCGCTGACGTCAAAGAACAGCGATTCGGGAGAAAGCCCTTCCTCCAGACCGACCAAAGGCGAGAAGCGCTGACCATCGAGCGCCAATTGACACAGCGCATCGCGATCCGCGACCACGTCGGCGTCAAGGAAGACGGCTCTCCGTATCAGCGCTTTGGCTTCCGCTAACGGTTGACCGACGCGAACGCCCTGCCGTTCCGCCTTCGAGCCACACACCGTGACCAATAAACGCTGATTCCGGTCGGCAAACAGAACGAGTTCCGACCGTCTAAGCCCCGGCCGCTCGTTCCGCAACCGTTGGATCGGCCACTTCGGGAACCAAACGCACAACACCCTCGGCATGGTCGATCTCCCAGACTTGGGCGGTCCCTCCCAAACCGCCCCGTCGATAGAGGACGTCAATCCGTACCCGCCGCGTTTCGCCCCGGCCCCCCGCCAGCGGCGTGACCAGCAAACGTAAATCGGCCCAGGAGGCTTCTCGCCGCGCCGATTCCGGCCGGAAAAACACTCCCACGCCTCCGCCAACTTCCGCCGCCAACTGCCAGCGACGGTGAACTTGCGTGGAAAATCGTTGATCGACCCAAGCCCACACGGTCGACACACCGGGACAACGCAGGCATTGCTCAATGGCCCAGCATGCTTCCTTTTGAGTGCCCGGACGAACTAAGAGCGTTTGGCCGGGACTGACGCCCCAGCCGGATAACGCGGGTGCGTAACATTCTCCGGCGGCGTCTACAATCGCGATGACTCCACGAGCGGGCGAGGGTGGCGACATCATTCGCAAGGCGGAAGCCACAGCCCCCGCGCCGGGTGTTGCCGCCAACCACTCCACGATCCCGCCCGGTCGAAGCCCAAGATCCGGACAAGAACCATTCCGCAAGTCAAATTGGCGCGTTGATGAATCATGCGCGAAAGAGAACAACCCGAGCCGTGTGCGAAGATCCGGGACGGTCTCACGCGCGTCTCCGGGCAAAGGCGTTGAATGTCCCGACACGACAGGCCTCCAAAAAAGGGCGACCGCGCGAGGAATACTATCCATCCGTATAGACACTGTCAATGCCTTACAAGGAGAGCTTCGGAAAAGCCCTGCGATCCGGGCGTGACTTATTGTCGCGCGCAGCCCGCCGCCACAGGATTGACCTGGTCGACGTCTGCCGGCCGGAGCGCCGGGATCGGCTTACTCATTCGGCAGGCAGGTTAGTTATGATGAGATGAGAGGTCATGGCTTCGCCGCCGTTTTCCGCACAACGTTCCAGGTACCATGTGAGCCAGGCGCGGACGTTGATCTTCGCCATGGTCAACATCGCGAACAGGGAAAAGAGCGTCGCCGCCGGCCGTCCGCTCCATAACGCCCGGGAACCGTGGTGATTCTCGCGGCGCAGGGCGGGTCCACCATACAACCGCGGCCCTGAGGCGCGAACATTGCTCGCGTCCCGGGGCCACGGTCGTATCCGGCACAAACGCCACGGGCGTCAGGAGGCCCGGCGAGAGTAAAACGTCGGACCGCCACACCGGCTCCACGCGGCAGCGGGAGCTTCGTGGTGTGGGACGGCGTTCACCGGACGCACACGATGAACCTGATTACTCCGGTGAGTTTTACGCTCACGGGCTCCGGCCGTAACGGCGACGGACGAAAGCTCGGCTTTCGTCTGTCGAATGCGTCGTCATGGCCCTGTGGCATCACGCGTTTCGGTGTACGGCCCTGGCGTGATTCGTGGCGGTTGCACGGTGCCCCGGCACGCCTCCGGGGCCGTAGCCGAATTTCGCGGCGAGCGTCGGCAACCAATACTGGATCACGGGCATCGGCTTGTACGACGTCGGCTTGTGAACAAAGCTCGCGGGACCGGCCGGAGAGGGTCCTGTCCGCAAAGCGGCGTGGAACTGGACGCCACGGAGACGGCACTCCGGCCTGGCGATCTTGCCCTGGTCGTAGCCGGTTCCCACCTGCCCGGCCAGGAGCGTAATGTTGGAGACGATGTCCTTGCCAGAGGTGCCCCCGGAGGTTCCCGGGCGACCGATTCCGTCAATGAAGGTCTTAGGCCCGGTCGCCGTGATCGTGTAGACTCCCGCGCGGAGGTTTGTGAAGCTGTAGGCCCCGTTGACGTCGGAGGTTGTCGTCAGGCTCACCGAGTTACCCAGAGCATCGACTCCCTTCAGGGTCACTGTCACATGAGCGATCCCATATTCGTTGGGGTCGCGAATACCGTTGTTCTGGTAGTCGAGGTAGACCGTGCCGCTGAGCGACGCATCCGACGTATCCACGTTCAACGACTGGATCTCAGCTTGTCCGGGCGCGATCGTGAAAGGTCGATTCGTGGTCGAATGCGTGCCGTCCGGGTTGGTCTGATCGAAGACCACCGTGAAGGAACCGGCGGGGAGATTCGGAATGATATACGACCCGTCCGAGCCGGTCGTCGCGGTGCCGACCACCTGCCCGTTGCCGTTCAGGAGTGTGACAATCGCGCCGCCGATCCCCTTGTGGTCGATCGAGACCACACCGGAAAGTGTCGCCCCTTGCTCGCCGAAAGTATAACCCGTGACATTCTGACCGGTGCCCACCGCGGCTCCGCCGATCACGTCGTTGGTCACGGTTCCTCCCGCGGTGCCCACGGCGTTTTTGCCGTTGACGTATCCGACCGGCTGCGTTTCGGTCACCGTGTATGAACCGGGCCGCAGGCCGAGGAACATGTATGACCCATCAGCCGCCGTCGTCATGACGAGGTCGACGGGCCGGTTGCCGTCGTCATGGCCCGTGAGTGTGATGGTCACACCCGCGATCCCGGCCTCACCCGCCTGACGAGTTCCGTCATTGTTATTGTCGAAGTAGACCGAGCCGCTGAACGTGGAGGGGTCGAGGAGGGCGAAATTGTTGTTGACGCCCGTGGTTCCCGAAGTAAGGACAAGAGCCGTGAGGGTATCGGTTCCGACCTGCCCGCCCTGCGATCCAACCGAGTCCTTGCCCGACAGTTCACCCGTGGGACGGGTGACCGCCACCGCATAGTTACCGGGCCGGAGATTTACGAAATGATAGGAGCCGTCGGCAATCGTCGTCGCGGTGGCACTCACGGCCTTTCCGAGGTCATCAGCGCCCGAGAGCGTGAGTACCACTCCGCTCGCCGGGGCTTCCGTCCCTTGTTTCACGCCGTCGTCGTTGGCGTCGTGGTAGACGAAACCCGCGAGGCTCGCCGGCACAAGTTCTCCGAAGTTGTTGCCCGTTCCGGAGAAGCCTCCCGAGAGCGGTATCGCGTTGAATTGCTCGGCCCCCGTGGTGCCGCCGGGCGTCCCGACGGTGCGTTTGCCGTCGAAGTATCCCGAAGGCGGCGTCAGAGTCAGGTTATAGGTTCCCGAGAGCAAGCCGGTGAATGAGTACGACCCGTTGGCCGGAGTTGTCGTGGTCCGGCTGACCGTCGCACCCATTGCGTCGGTCCCCGTGAGGGTGACGGTGGTTCCAACGATGCCCGTTTCAGCTTGCTGGTAGACGCCGTCGTTGTTGGCATCGACATAAACATTCCCGGCGAGGCTTGCGGTGGTCTCGCCGAAGTTCTGTCCGGTGAGGCCCGCGAGAGGCAGCGTCGGGGTCAAAGTGACCGGAGTGCTCTGGCCGTAACCCGTCGGCGGAGTGGAGACAAGGCTATAAGAGCCTGCGGCGAGATCTTTGAACTGATAGGTTCCGTCGTTTCCGCTGACGGTCGTCGCCAGGACGTTGCCTCCGCTGTCGTCGAGCGTCACGGTTACGCCGGATAGGCCGGTTTCCCCGTTGTCGAGGGTCGCATCCTTGTCGCCGTCAACGAAGACCGTCCCGGAGAGACTGGCTCCAAGTTCCCCAAAGGTGTAACCGGTTGAGACGACTCCCGCCCCCAGCGCGATCGCGGAGATGACGTCGTTCCCGACGATTCCGCCAGCCGTTCCCGCGGCGTCAAGGCCGTCATTGTAGGCCGCGGGCTGAGTTTCCGTGACTGTGTAGTTACCGGGGCGCAGGCTGTCGAAGAGGTAACTCCCGTCCGGACCTGTGACGGTCATGAGAGACACTGGCAGGCGAAGGTCGTTCGTCCCGGTCAGTGTGACGGTCACTCCCGTGATGCCTTTTTCAACGCCCTGGTGAATGCCATCGTTGTTCGAGTCGATGAACACCAGACCGGCGAGACTCGACAGCGGTGTCACGTTGACGCTTGCCTGATCGTTCTCTTCGGGATTGGAATTGCCGGGAGTCGAATTGGGATCGTACTGATCGCCGGCGCTCACCTGGGCGGTATTCGTTTTCACGCCCTGACCCGTCACGGTCGCGACGAGACTCATTGTCACAACGGCCTGGTTCGGAACCGAGCCGACCGACCAGATCCCGGTCGTGTTGTCATAAGTCCCCTGGCCGGGATCGGCCGAAACGTAACTCAAGCCGGCGGGCAACAGGTCGGACACCGCGACGTGCGAGGCCGCGTCGGGTCCATGATTCGTCAGGGTGATCGTGAAGTTGACCCGACTTCCTAGCTTCGGCGACGCGTTATCCACGGTCTTCGTCAGCGAGAGGTCGGCCTGTCGCGGGGTTTCGGTGGCGCTCGCCGTGTTGTTCACCGCAGTCGGGTCGTACTGGTCGGAGTGTGACACCAATGCAACGTTGGTCAATGCGTTCGGGCTCACCACTCGTGCCGAAATCGTCAAGGTTGCCGGTGAACTCAGTGTGCCGACCGCCCAGAGACCGGTATTCGCATTGTACGAACCTTGGCTGGCGTTGGACGACACAAAAGTCAGACCCGAAGGCAATGGATCGCTCAACGCGACGTTGGTACCATTGTTGGGGCCGTTATCGGCAAGAGTCACCGTGAACGTGATGACGTCACCGACGTTGGGACTGGAGTTACTGACCGACTTCGTCACCGCCAGGTCGGCGGTCTGCGGCGTCTCCGTCGCGGTCGCCGTGTTATTGCCCGTGTTTGAGTCATACTGGTCGGAATGCAAGATCGAAGCGACATTCGATGTCGCGTTCGGGGTGACGACGAGGGCCGAAATCGTGAGTGACGCGGTCGCGGAGTTCGCAAGAGAGCCGATCGTCCAGATCCCCGTGCCATTGTCATAGCGACCTTGATTCGCGTTCGAGGAGACAAAACTCAGACCCGTCGGCAGTGCGTCGCTCAGGCTCACGTTGGTCGCGGTGTTGATCCCTTGATTCGTGACCGTGATCGTGTAAGTGATCAATTCACCGACGTTGGGAGTGGGATCGTCGACCGACTTCGTCACCGCGAGGTCGGCGATCTGGGGGGTCTCCGTAACGTTCGCGGAATTGTTCGCGCGGTTCGTGTCGTATTGATCAGAATGCGAAACCGTCACCACATTGGTGAGCGGGTTCGGACTGACGACCTTCGCGGAGACGAGGAGTGTGATCGAAACTTCCGCCGCGACGGAACCGACTGACCAGAGCCCGCTAAGTCCGTCGTAGGTTCCCTGACTCGGGGTCGAGCCCACAAACGTCAGGCCCGAGGGGAGAGAGTCGGCAAGGACGACGTTCGTCGCTGTGTCAGACCCGTTATTGGTTAGCGCGACTTTGAATGTGATGGTATCGCCGACGTTCGGAGTGGCATTGTCAACCGTCTTGACGACGCCAAGGTCGGCGAGTTGCGGCGTCTCCGTCACACCCGCGCTGTTGTTGGCCGGGTTCGTGTCATATTGGTCGGAGGCTTTGATCGACGCGACGTTCGTTTGGGCGTTCGGGCTGACGACCTTGGCGGAAATCGACAGCGTGGACGAAGCCGAAGCCGCCAATGTGCCGAGCGTCCAGATGCCCGTCGAACTGTTATAGGTTCCTTGGCCGGGCGTGGATGAAACGAAAGTGAGTCCCGCGGGCAACGGGTCATTGATCGCGACGTTGGTTGCCGCGTTGGGGCCGTTATCGGCGACCGTCACGAGAAAGACGATTGTGTCGCCGACGTTCGGGTTGGAATGATCCACGGTTTTCAACACGGCGAGGTCGGCGAGCTGAGGCGTTTCGGTCACATTCGCCGCGTTATTCGCAAGATTCGGGTCGTAGACGTCGGAGGCGGAGACCGAGGCGGAATTGGTGCTCGGGTTCGGACTGACAACCCGGGCGACGAGGGTCAACGTCTTTGATCCGCCGTTCGCCGCGGTGCCGATCGTCCAGAGGCCGATACCACTGTTATAAACCCCCTGACTCGTCGCGGATGAGACGAAAACCAATCCCGACGGTAACGGATCGGAAACCGCGACGTTCGTGGCGGCGTCCGGCCCGTTATTGGCCAACGTCAGTGTGAATGTGACATTGTCGCCGACGTTGGGCGTTGCGTTATCGACGGTCTTCGTCACGACTAGATCGGCTTGTTTCGGCGTCTCTGAAGCCGTCGCACTGTTGTTCGGCAGGATCGGGTCGTACTGGTCGGAATGACTGACATCGACGGGATTCGTCTGCGTGTTCGGGCTGACCACCTTGGCGTGAACGATCAAGGTGGTGGAACTTCCCGTCGTGAGCGAGCCCGCCGTCCAGATGTTCGTGCCGCTGTTGTAAGTCCCTTGAGCCGGTGTTGCCGAAACGAACGTCAAGCCGGCGGGCAAGGCGTCGTTCAGCGCGACGTTCGTCGCGGTGTCGGGCCCGTTGTTAGTCAGCGTCACGGTAAAGGCGATGACGTCGCCGACGTTCGGCGTCGCATTGTCCACGGACTCCGTCACGGCGAGCTCGGCCCGTTGCGAGGACTCGGAGACACTCGCCGAGTTATTCGATCCGTTCGGGTCGTACTGATCACTGTGGCCGACCGCGACGGCATTCACCTTGGTTCCGGGCGTGGTGACCGTCACCTGCACCGACAGGGTGGGACTGGCACCCGAGGCGATCGTCCCCACGGTCCACAAGCCCGTGCTCTGGTTGTAAGACCCCTGGCTCGCCGCCGCCGAAGAATACGTGAGGCCCGCCGGCAAAAGGTCGTTCACGGTGACGTTCGTCGCGCGGCTCGGCCCATTGTTTGTCAGCGTGACCGTGTAAGTGATCACTTCGCCGACGTTCGGATTCGCGTTGCTGACGGTCTTGGCGAGAGAGAGATCGGCTTGTTGCGGGGTCTCGGTCGCGGTTGCCGTGTTGTTCGCCGGGTTGGGGTCATAAACGTCGGAACCGACCACTGAGACCGTGTTCGTCGCAGGGTTCGGGCTCGTCACGGTGGCGTTGAACACGAGGGTGACACTGGCACCGTTCGCGACAGTGCCGACTGTCCAGAGGCCGCTGTTGGCGTCATAGGAACCCTGGCTCGGAGTCGTGTTGTTGACCGTCAATCCAGCCGGCACGAGGTCGTGAACGGAGACGTTTGTCGCGGTGTTCGGTCCGTTGTTCGCGAGTGTGACGGTGAAAGTGATCACGTCGCCGACATTCGGCGTCGGATTGCTGACGACTTTCGTCAGACTGAGGTCGGCTTGCAAGGGGGTCTCGGAAGCCGAGGAGGTGTTGTTCGGGGCCACCGTATCGTACTGGTCGGCCGCCGAGATCGTCGCCGTGTCTGTCTTTGCGTTTGGACTGACGACCCGGACGTTCACAACGAGCGTGACACTCGCCCCGCTCGAAAGAGTTCCCACGGTCCATAAGCCCGTGGCGTTATTAAATCCACCTTGCCCGGGGGTGGAAGACACGAATGTCAGCCCGGCGGGAATCGGTATCGACACGGCGATACCAGTGCCGGTGTTCGGGCCGTTGTTGGTCAACACCGTGGTGAAGGCGATGACGTCGCCGACGTTCGGCGTGGGGTTACTGACGGACTGTGCGACTCCAAGGTCTGAAAGTTGCGGAGTCTCGCTCGCGGATGCCGTCCAATCGCCATGAGTCAGGTCGGCTTGATCGCTTGCGGAAATCGTTCCGGTGTTCGTCTTCGCGTTCGGGCTCACGACTGTGGCGGTGATCGATAAGGTCTTGGACGCACCGTTTGCCACCGTGCCGACGGTCCAGAGGCCGGTGCCGCTGCTGTACGTCCCCTGGCTCGGCGTTGCGGAAACGAATGTGATCCCCGACGGAAGGAGGTCGCCTACCGTGACGTTCGTCGCCGTGTCAGGACCGGCGTTGTGAAGGGTCACGGTAAACGTGATGTTATTTCCGACGTTCGGGGTCGCGTTGTCGACCGTCTTGGTCAAAGAGAGATCGGCGGTCACTTGTTCGCCGAAGTTGTTATTGATGCCGATCACCGCCGAGCCGAGGGAAATGCCCGTGATCGAGTTTTTCGTCGTCGTCGAACCGCCGGGAGTGCCCGCTGTGTCCTTGCCATCGACGTAGACGATCGGCTGTGTCTCGGCGATCGCGTAGGTTCCGGGGCGTAGACCGGTGAAGTTGTACGCACCGTTCCCCGCGGTGGGCACCGTTTGATTGACGGAGCCGCCGAGGTCGTCGGTGCCCGTCAAGGTGACCGCCACGCCGCTGATTCCGGTGTCTCCGGCTTGCTTCGAACCGTCATTGTTGATGTCTTCGTAGACGAAGCCGCCGAGACTCGCGGGGATGAGCTCACCGAAATTGTTGTTGGTGCCGCTGACCCCGACATTCAGGACGATCGCGCTGAACACGTCGTTCACTGTGGCGACGCCGCCGAGTGTGCCGATCGTGTCCTTGCCGTCAAGGAATGCCGGCGGCTGGGTCTCGGTGATCGTGTAACCGCTCGCTGTGCTCGGCCGAAGGTTGCCGAAGGAATAGAGGCCGCCTCCCGCCGTTGTCGCGACGATATTGACCGCGTTGCCGAGGTCGTCCGTACCCCGAATCGTCACGAACACCCCGTCGATACCACTCTCGCCGGCTTGTTTCGTGCCGTCATCATTGGCGTCGTGGTAGACCGCGCCCGCCAGGCTTGACGGCGCGAGTTCTCCGAACGTGACGCCCGTCGCGGACTGACCGGCGGTGAGTGTGAAATTCGTGACGTGGTCGTTGGTCAGCGTGCCGCCGGTGTTCCCGGCCGAATCCTTGCCGTCGAGGTATCCCGGGGGCTGTGTTTCGACCAGTGAATAGGTTCCGGGCCGTAGATTGGCGAACGTGTAGTTCCCCGATCCGTTGGTCGTCGCCGACGTGTTGACCGTGTTCCCGAGGTCGTCGGTGCCGGTCAACGTCACGGTCGCACCTGGAATGCCGGCGTCCGACCCGTTCCGGACCCCGTCGTTGTTACCGTCGCTGAACACGGTTGCCGAAACGCTCGCCGGGCTCAATTCTCCGAAGTTGTAGTTCGCCCCGGCCGCGTTCGTGCCGAGAGGAATGGCGAGGCCGGAAAACACGTCGGTCGTGGCCTTTGAGCCGCCGAACGGCGTTCCAAGGGTGTCCTTGCCATTGAGGTAACCGGCGGGCTGAACCTCGGAGACTGTGTAATTGCCCGGTCGCAGGTTATTGAAAAGGTACGCACCCGTACCCGTGGTCGTGGTCGTGAGTGAGACGGTGTTTCCGAGGTTGTCCGTGCCGCCGAGATTGACGGTCACACCCGAGATCCCGGTTTCCGTCCCCTGGAATGTGCCGTCGTTATTGGCGTCGGAGTAGACGAAGCCGGCAATGCTGTTCACGATGACAGTGACTGAAGCCGTGGCGGCGGCATCCAGGTTGTTTGCCGCGCCACCGGGATCGGCGGTGTTGCCTGTCCTTTCCGTCGAGACCGTGTTATAGGGCGACTGAGGTGTCGTGACCACGGTGGGAAGGCTTGTGTAACTGATACTCGGAGTGTCGGTAACGACCTGGCCGGGAGTCGTCGATCCGTTTAAAGTCGCCTGGAACGTGTAGGTACTGGTTGAACCCAGCGGAAAGTTCGCGATGGTCGCGGCAAGGTTGCTTCCGGACTGCGAGATCGTGGTGGGCGCGGTCCCGGCGGTGTTCATGAACGAGGAGGCGACCGGAGTGAAACCCGCGGGGACCAGGTCGGCGAGCGCGACGTCGAATGCATCCGCGTTGCTCGCCCCGGTGTGCGAAACCACGACGGTGAAAGTGATCGGCGCTCCACCGGCGTCACCGGTTGTGCTCGAAGGCGTTTCAACGACTTTCAGGACGGGAGCCACGACCGTGACCTGCGGAGCGCTGGCGGACGTCGAACCGTTCGGGACGGTGAAGGTCGCCGAGTTGGTGAGGTTCACCCCGCTCTGATTGCTCGCGACGTTGAGTACCACAACCGTGTACGTCACGACAATCGTCTCGGAAGTCGCGCTGTTGTTATCGGTGTTCGTGAGGGTGCCGAAATTGAACGACGCCGATCCGCCGTTACCGCCGACGACCGCGCTGCTCAAAACTCCGGCGAATCCCCCGGCCACCGATGTCGAAAGGCTTGGGGACGCGCTGATCGAGTCGAGGCTGAGTACGGCGAGTCCGCCGGGCAGTGTGTCAACCAGAGTCGCGCCCGGCGTCGTTCCTTGGGAGACGTTCATCGTCACTTGGTACTGCACGCGCTCGCCGACGGCCACATTGTTACCGGTCGTGAACGCCTGATTCGTGCCCAGCAGAGTCTTTAGCAGGCTGAGCGGTGGTGTGAAACTGGCCGAGCCCTGGACGTCGAGGTTGTTCGCCGCGCCGCCCGGGTCGGACGTATTGCCGGTTCGCTCGTAGGAAGTCGTGTTATACGTCGAGATCTGTCCGGGCGCGCCGGCCAACGTCGTGAATTTGAGGTCGGCCGTGTTCGTGACGGGCTTGAGCCCGGCGACTCCGCCGCCGACGACCGCCTGGAATACCAGGGTACTGGTACTCGCGGTCGTGAACGTGTTATAAATCGCGCTGATCGTGGCACCGGTGATGCTGAGCGTGCTCGGGGCCAATCCGGCGGTATTCTGGAGCGAAGCGGCCACATAGGTCACGTCGCTGGGAATCACGTCGGTCAAGTTCAAATCAAACGCATCGGCGCGAGTCGCCGCGGTGTGCGAGATCACCAGGGTGTAGGTCACCGTGTCGCCGGCTTGCGCGTTCGCCTTGTCGACGGTTTTGACGACCCGGAGAACGGGAAGCGCCACGCTCGCCGAGGCCGTCGCGGTGACGATACCGCCGGTGTAATTGAAGTCGGCGGAATTGGTGAGCGAGGCGTTATTGGTATTCGAAGCGACGTCGAGCGCGACGGCCCGATAAACCAGCGTGATCGTCTCCGGAACACTGTTGTTGGTGTTGCTGTTCGTGATCGTGCCGAAGTTCAAGGTGATCGAAGAACCGCCGCCGCCGATCGTCGCGGCGGCAAAGATATTGCCGGACGTTCCGTTCGAGAAGCTCAGCCCGGGCGACGTCGACAGCGAGTTCAAGCCGACCAACGCCATGCCGGTGGGAAGCGTATCAACCAGGTTGGCGGCCGGCGTGGTTCCCTCGGGGATCGTCATTGTGACGGTGTAGGTGCCGATTTCGCCGATCGCGAGGTTGGATCCTGATGTGAAGGCTTGATTGGTCGAAGTGAGGGTTTTGGAAACCGTCACGTCGGCGATTGTCACCGGCGCGGTGGCCGTGAGTGGCGCGGTCAAGAAGTCGGCGCCTCCCGCTTGCGACGCGTAGTTGAAGAGGGTCGCGGTGTTGCTCAGGTTTTCCTTCGGAGTCACCGCCGAGGTGGCCTGGAGGTCGTACGTCAGCACCAGGATATTGCGGCCGTTCGTCGGGTCATAGGGGTCGAGCGCCCCGGTGGGGTTGGCGGTCGGGCCGGGATCGTTGAGTTCGAGCCCGCTTCCGAAGAGGCCGCCTCCCAGGTCGGTCAAGGTCATGGCCGCGCCGGTGCCGTCGGTGGCCTTGAGGTTCAAGCCCCCAGTCGGTATCGCGAATCCGGTCGGGAGGGCGTCTTTCAATTCCACGTTGAAGGCGCCGTGAAGCCCCGTGCCCACGTTCTCGACGACGACCGCGAATGTCACGAGGTCGCCCCCGTCGATCTTCGTGATCCCCGCGATCACCGGGGTGGTAATTAGACCGTTGGAGTTGACCGTTCCTGAACCGCGATACCCGGAAGTTCCGGGGGCGGAGAAGCTGACAGGCCCTACGGCTCCCGAGAGGACGGCGTTGGGATTGTCGGTCGCCACCACCCCCTTGGTGATTTTCAAGAGGGGCTCGGTCAGCTTGAGCTGAACGATCGCGTCCTGAATCGTCGGAGCGGTATTGGTGGTGCCCTCGCTTGCGTGTGCTTCGTTGGTCAGGAACAGGCCGTCGGCGAACGGCTGGTTGCTCACGGTGACCGTGAAGAGGAGGTCAATGGTCGTCGATGAATTCGCCGGGTCTTTGTAAGCGGGATAGGCAAAGTTCAGCGAGTTCGACGTGGCGTTGGCCGTCAGGGTCGGAACCACGCCGGAGAGCGGCCGAAAGGTGTCCGCCGGTCCGAAATTGGCATGGCCCGAAGCCGGGATGACACCGCCGACGCCCGAGTATCCCACATTGTCAAACGTGGCAACGCTCGTCGCGGTGAACACCGGCAGCGGCAGATAATCGCTGATCGCCAGTTGTTCTTCGTCGCTCAGCGGAAGGGTGTACTGAATCCGGTACGTGACGGTGTCACCCGCGGCGACCTTCACCGGTGTCGTAAACGACGTGCTGCCGTTCACCGCGTAGATCGACTTCGTGAGGCTGCCCGTCACAATCGTGACGGAAGCGCTGCTGGTATCGGAGGCCGTGTTTCCGGTGGGGGCGAGAGTGGTCGTCGAAAGCACGTTTCCTTGAACGGTGACGTTGTCGGCGAGCTTATCGCCGTGGTCGATGTTCCGTTCGCCCGACGGGAAATTATCCGTGAACTTGTTCAAGATGATCGTTCGGAACGTGACGGTCCCGGTCGTCGGGCCGTCTCCGGGTGACGTTTCGAATGGCCCGCCGCCCGGTGTCACCAGTCCGCCGAGCAGGGTGCCGTTCTGGCCCCGAGTGACCATTTCATTGGAAAGCCTGAAAGCAATGGTACTGGTGCCGTCAGGCGTCGGCGGCGCGGGGCTTGCGCCGGTGTAGTTGCCGGTGACCGTGTAGTTTGAAGCGTTGAAATTGCCGGTGGCCAGCGAGAACGGGTTGCCGTTCACCTGGAAGGTGGGCGTGAACGAGGGGTCGAAATGCTGACCGTCAGAGACGATGTCGGTGAGCAACAGGTTCTGGAATGCGAAGAAGTCGGAGACTTCGAAGTTGATGGTGTATTGAAGGGTGTCGCCCGGCGAGGGGCCGGCCGCCCCGGTGTCGTTGACGATCGTGACGGACTTTTGGGTGGCGATCGAGCGGTCGATCAACACGTGCGTGGCCGTGTTGCTCGTGACCGTCGTGGTGGAGTCCGTCGGATTTGACGGAGTCCAGGTTCCGCTCGCTGAAGCCGAGTCGGTGGAGGTGTTCTGCGCGCCGGTCGATGCGTTCAAGACCGG
>JAYUFP010000579.1:0-4870 GCA_043738665.1 Isosphaeraceae bacterium | reverse complement strand
GTGGAAGCAGCCGAGCAGGCCGCGGGGCTGTTCGCATCCGCACTCTTCCACGGGTACGCGCATCTGACGTTCGTAGACCCGGCCGGGGACGACGGTCTTCTGCGTCTCGTAGTAGCCGGTTTCTTCGACAACCTGGCGCGTGGCGGTCACTGGCTTGCAGACGGTGTAGTTCTCGTTGACGTACGAGGTTTCCATCACCGGCTTCATCACCGAGTACCGTCGCTGCTGTGTCGAGGTCTGGTATACGGGCTTCATCACCTGGTAACGCCGCTCGCGCTTCTCGGTCTGGTATACGGGCTTCATCACGGTGTAGCGCCGTTCCTGGTTGACGGTCTGGTAGACCGGCTTCATCACCGAGTAGCGGCGTTCCAGCTTCTGCGTTTCGTACACGGGCTTCATCACGGTGTAGCGCCGTTCCTGGTTGACGGTCTGGTAGACCGGCTTCATCACCTGGTAACGACGCTCGCGCTTCTCGGTCTGGTACACGGGCTTCATCACCGTGTACTTCTTCTGATAGTTGGTGGTCTGGTACACGGGCTTCATCACCGTGTATTTGCGTTCGACCTGCGAGGTCTCGACGACGGGCCTCATGACGGTGTAGTTTTCCGTCTGATAAGCCTGACGGTAGCGGGTCTCCATGACGGTGACGGGCTGGGTTTCGATGACCCGCTCGTAGACCGTCTGCATCATGGTCTGCACCTGGGGTTGCAGGGCGACGACGCTGTAGGAGGTTTCGGCGACCACCGGCTCCGGCGAGCAACGGTGACAGGCCCCTCCGCCATACGTCGCCCAGGCCTGACCGGTCAGGCCCCAGGAGACGGCGGCCGCGGCAAGCCACGGGCGCAAAAATTTCAACGACTCCGACATGTGTAACTCCTCGGCTGTAAGGCGGGCGTCCTGGTTGCATTCGCCAAACGTTGCGCGTCGATTCAAACGGCCCGGAGGAGAGCCATGCCTCGTCCCTGAGCGCGTCTCCAACCTACCCCTACGGATTCACTGAATTTCCCGAACGAACACACAAGACACCGACCATCCGAGAGATCGTCGTGTTCGCTTTAACTATAACATGGGCAACCCTGGAAATTGGCGGGAAAGCGATTTTTCCCGAAGTCGGCCCACGGGTTCTGCCGATGAGTAAGGGTTTGCCCGCGACGGCAACAAAAACAGCGTTGCAACGCCCGCGCCACGACCGGCGGAACCGTTAGAAACGGCCAACGGATTCGGCCGCAAGTGAGGGTTGTCGCGGTGGTAAGAGGAAGTCAGCGGAACCTGGCAGGGATTGGCCAGGTCGGCCTTTGGCGAGAAAACTTTTCAACCCGACCCTGGAATCTTTACACGGTTTTTGCGCCGATGGAAACCTGCCGCGTTGCCGTCATCGTCTGCCGGGCGAGTCGGAGGATCTCGCTTTCGGGGAGTTGTACGGTCTCCACAAGAGATCGGTCTGCGCGGAAGGCCGTGACTTCCCCTTCGCGGATGAGGTGGAATTCGCCCGTCGACTGGCTCGGGAGTTTCGCCTCAACGTCGATGCGGCAATCGCTGAGCATCGGCTTCATCTTGGTGAGCGCTGTCGGCTGGCTCACCCGCCCGACGAACCAGGAGCGGATATTCTCTCGACATTTGTAGTCGAAATCGCCGGGGCTCTGGCTGGCCAGGAACAGGCCGAGCCCGGCGGACCGCGCCCTTTTGAGAAGATTTTCCATAGGCTCTTTGGTCGGCGGCTTGCCGACCGCGGGCAGATAACGGTCGGCCTCGTCGAACAGGAGGACGGCTTGCAGCTTCGTGGACGGAACCCTGCTGGTCCAGCGCGCCATCTCCATCAGGAATTGCGCGACCCAGAACTGGACGTCAGTGCCCGGTCCGAGAAACTTGGTGCTGATGATGCTCAGTCGCGTCTTCCCTGGCGTGGAATGGCTCCCCAGTCCCAGGAGGGATTCGGCGTCCATCGGCTCACCCTTGGCCGAGAGCAGTCGCCCTCGCGAGTGGCGAATCGTTTCGAGGTCTTGCACCAGCGTTTTGAAGTGCTTTGTGTCGAGCCTGCCGATCGCGTTCACGAGGGTCGGGTCGGACGCGTCGATGAACTCGATGAGGTCGGGCAGACTCACCGACACATCAGGACGGGCCTCGCTCAAAACCTCGATCGCCCTGGCCAGGATGATCGTGCGTGGCGAAACGGTGCCGGTCGCCTTGTATCCCATCATCCCCGCCAGTGCCGAGGCGGCGTACTGAGCGGTGCTCTCGCGTTCGGAGGACTTCAAGTGGCCGAGCCCGGGCGGAATGGCGGCGATCGAGAGCGGACGTCCCTCCGCAGATCCCGGCGTGAAGACCGCGACTTCCACCCGTTCGCGGAACATGGCCCGACGCGCCTCGGTCGCCGGGTCCGGGGCCGGATTCGACCAGGCTGACGGGTCGGCGTAGCGCCAGAGGTCGCCTTTGCGGTCGATCAGGATCGCCGGGATTCCCTGGATCAAGAGTCGTTCGATGATCGAGAGTGCGACGGTGGTTTTGCCGCTCCCGGTCGCCCCCAGAAATGCGGCGTGCATCGTCAGATCCGCCGGGTTGATCGTCAGGGCCTTGGGAGCGATCCCGAGGGTCGTCCCGATCACCAGCGGCCCTGTCGCCTCGGAATTTCCCTGAGCGATCGTTGACGCGGCGCGTTTGAGCTCGGCAACGACGGTCGGGGGAACAGGGACTTCCGGGGATCGGGCCGTCGGGCCGCCTTTCCGTTCGTCGATCGCCAGGATTTTCCGGAGCGAGGCCAGGCGGCTCAAAGGCTTTTCCGTGGTGAGCCAGACCGCGAGCGTGGGATGCGACTTGTGTCGCTCGCGGAACGACGTCATGGCCTGCATGGCGCGCCAGTCCGAATCTTCGACGACGACGCGACGTCCTCCCCGAGTGATCAGCTTTCCGATCTGCTTCGAGACGGCGGCGTTCGGGTTGGTCGGAAACTCGGAGCACCGGACGATGACGGGAGTGACGGCCGGCGTCGCCGCGTCCGTCTGCTGCTCGATCGCTTCAACCTGCTTGCCCAGCCCCCCTCCCTTGGCGGACTTATTGCAGACGCCGACCAGTAGTCTGTCGACCGATTGGTCCGGGAAATGGCACTCGACGATGACCGACGTGCCGTGGGTTTCGGCCGAGAAGTGGCGTCCGTCGCCGTTCTCCTCGGAGCACGCCTCGATCGCCCGGCCGAGCAGGCGGGTCAACTCGTTATCGTCCGTCGGGATTGGGGTGACGGCCCCCGAACGGAAGTCGTTCCAGAGTTGTTCGAGGTCGGTCGTGTCGATGGTGAGTGCCACTTTCCGATCGTCCCGTGGTCCGACCACGTCGATTCGCCCGCTCGCGATGCAGGTTTCACGGAATTCACGGCACCAGTCGAGGATCAAGCGTGTCGGCTTTTCGGCCTGCTCGGGGAGAAAGGGCGCGGGGATCGGGTAGGTGGGGTCTTCGGCCTGGACATCGATTCCGTGGGGCTCGTAGAGCGCCTCCAGCCGTTTCGAAATCAGTTCGACGACCTCCGGGAGTTCCCGCTTCGCCGACAATTTGATCGGCTTGGGGTCTTTCTCGATACGGTCTCGCGCCGGCGTGGCAAGGTTTTCCTTGAGCTTGATGTAGAAGTCCTCCAGGCAGGAGATGACCACCACGGACGACGGGACGCGTTCGACTAAGTCGCAGACCGTGGCCATGGCGAGGCGAAAGCGGTTCTGGGATTGATCGAGGTTATAGATCCCTTCGAGCTGGTCGAGGCAAAGGACGAGCGGGACCGACTCGACGGAACCCATCAGTCCTCCAAGCAGCGTGATAACCTGTTCGGAGGCGGCGTCATAGGTCCGACCCGTCAGGCCGCCGAGGGCCTGGCTGTCGGAGCGCGAGAGGGACTCGCACCGGAGGTACTTCAGAACGCGGCTTCGGTGCTTTGGATCTTCGCGCTGAAGGTAGAGCAAGGCGCGGACGACGTCGGTGTCGCACTCGTTGTACCGATCGTCCAGGACGATCTGGTCGGCCATGGCGTCGATGAGCCTGCCGAGGCAGTTGTCGTCGAATTCGTCCTCGCGGAGCGCCGCCAACCGCTCGATCGAGATGAACCGCGACGACTCGACGAGCCGGGTCGAGAGCCGCTTCAAGCCGGAGACTTCGCTTTTCGGTTCGTAATAGGTCCGGCTCAGCGAATCGATCAGGTTATTGAGGACGTAGCGCCCGTAGTCGTTGGCTGCCGATGTCATCTGCATGTAGCCGCAATACCCTCGCTCCTCGCCGTGGAGCCAGTTCCGGAAGGCCCGCATGAGGTGCGTCTTGCCGGAGCCCGACTCTCCCATGAGCAAGAGGATTCGCCCGGAGGTCGGTCGCGGCGTCATTGAGGCGCGTGCCACGAGGGATCGAAAGGCTTCGCGCGCCTCGGCGTGGATCGTCTCCACGTCGTAAGGGTCGGCGCGCCAGACGTCGTTCCAGTGGGCCACGGCGTGGAACACTTCCGGGCCTTCCGGAGAACAAAACGCGCGGGCGCGGGGGTCGTCCGCGGTTTCGACCGAGTGCGCGGGCTCGGCGTGCTGAATCGTCAGGGTCATCGGGCCGTCTCCTCGGTGCGGACGAAGTGGTAGACCGCGTTCTGGTAAGGCGTCGCCGATTCGCGGACATCGACGGGGTCCATCGCCTCGACCAGGTCCGCCCGGCCGAGTTCCAGGAGCCGGGCTCGGTGCGCCTCGACCAAATGACTTTTGAAGGTGTCGACATCCATCCTCTGGAAGGCCGGTTCATCGCTAACCACGCGCCACACGTGGGAAATAAAGACTTTCGCGTCTCCGAACCAGCCGCCGGGAGACTCGCGGGCGGCCTCGACCACGCGGCGGGCGAAATCGGCCAGTTCAATCGCGGC
>JAYUFP010000578.1:0-4882 GCA_043738665.1 Isosphaeraceae bacterium | reverse complement strand
CACTTGCTGACGGTCCGGGGCGCGACCTTACAGATTTTCGCGACCTGACCGGTTGTGAACACTTTTTTCATTTCGAGGACTCCACTCGCCCTGAGTTCGGTGCGAGACCTCGGAGGTTTCCTCACCCCTCCGGTTGACCCATCGTCGGCGCGGTGACCGCCCGAACCCTTGAGACTCAGGAAAACCCGACTCGGCCTTTCGGCCGGCACGGGCTCTCCGCCCCTCAAGAGACGGCACGTTCCCGAAAACGCTCCGACACCGCTCCCGAATCCCGACCCGCGTTGCGACTGATGGTCTCTCGTAACGATGTTACGCTTCGAACATCCCTCGCCGTCGCGTTCCAGGGCCCGGCTTCCAGCCGGCCCCGGTGGCACGGTTTTCGAGACGGCCGCCGTTTCTCATCGCTGAAAAACGAATGCCGCCCGGTTCAGGGCCACTCAAGGGGGTTTCGCTCGCCTCCTTGCCGTAGCGGACCTGACCGTCAAGACTAATTTTCGATCCGTAGGGCGTGGGACTTTAGAAGGGGTCAGGACTAGTTGGTCCTGAGGCAGGAAAAGGGGCGAAAAGGGGGGTTGCGTCGGCAGGAGGGGCGAACCGGCTTGAGCGGAAGTCGGGAATCTTCGATGGATCCGGGGTGATTTCCGCGACTGTTCGTAGGGTGGGCACCGCCCACCATCGGGGTGAGCGGACGACGGTGGACAGTGCCCATCCTACCAGGCTTACTTCACGGCGGGCTTGGTCTCGTTGCTCGTTCCGTCGGGCTTGGTTTCCACCTTGGTCCCGTCGGGCTTGATCTCGAGCGTGGTTCCGTCGGGCTTGATACCGATGTTCGTCCCCAACCGCCTTCGGATGCTCTGGAACAGACCCTGCCGCTTCGACTCCCCTGCGGTCTTCTGGAGGGCGTCGTCCTTCTTGGGCTTGTCCTTATTGACGGTCGTGTCCCTTCCGAGGAGCGCCCCTTCGACGTACAAGGGGCTCGATCCGGGCACGGCGTCGATCACGACGGGACCGGGGAGGTTTTTCTGCTTCTCAGCGGACTGAAGGATAGCGACAATCTCAGGGTAGTTCGCGCCGAGGTTCGCGATGCGCCGGATCACTTCGCCGATGTCCAGTGCTGAACTCACTTTAAGGTCGGCGTCGTTAAACTTGCCGGGGACGATCTTGCAGATCTCGACCTCCGCGTCGCCGTCGGCCGCGTTCAGGAGGATCTGGCCGCCGCCGAGCACCACGGGAGTCAAGAGCCGCATCCCTCTCCCGAAGACAACGATTTCGCTCCGCCTGGTGCGTGCGACGTGAACCATGGCGGGACCGTCACAGTCGACCATATAAAGCGCGAACGGATCATCTTTGCGGTGTTTGCCGACGTTTTTGGCGATTGCCACCGCCATGCCGTCGCCATCCTGAATGTTATCGGGGTCAACCTTGGGATCGTCGAGAACCCGGACGCGGCCGAGGAACGTGTCGTCGCCGATCGTCCGGAGCGCGTTGAATGCCCCGTATCGGACCTCGACGTTGGGCTCGTCGAGCAGTTTGCGAAGTTTGATGCCCGCGACTTCCTGGTCCATGGCCGCGAGCGCCGCGAGTCCCTCCGCTCGGAACCTCGGTTCCTTGCGGATCTCGTCCGCGAGGACGTCCACGCCGCTGGAGTCACCGAGGTACGCCAGCGCCTCCGCCGCCATGAACCGGACCTGGGCGTTGGGACTCTTCAAGCCGTCCTTGAGGGTGTCGGCCGCGGTCACTCCCAGTCCTTCGAATCGCAGCGCGGCGATCCCGGCGGTCTTGGGGTCGAGCAACTGCTGGCGCCAGGCGGCGATGCGTTCGGCTCTCAGTGCGGGGCTGTCCACCATCGGCAGCAACTTCACGACTCGGAAGAAGCGGTCCTGGTTCTGGTGGTAAACCCGGGGAACCTTGAGGACGAGGAACTGGTCGGTCTTGGCGAGCGCGGAGCCTTTCTGGTTCACGCCTTCAGTCTGGGGGAATCGGGAGTTCACGACCCCTTCGAGGATGGCGGAAGTCCGGAAGCTCTTGCGGTTCTCCTTGAGGATGAGCTGGAAGGGGACATCCTTCTTGACCCGAACTCCGCCGAGGACCCGACCCTTCTTGGCGTTGGTGGGTTCGGAGAGACTGCCGGTAAAGACGGCCCCTTGCGCGAACGCGGCCTCCGCACCTTCCTTTGGGGTTCCTCCCAGAACGAGCACCTCGCGAAGGCTACATGTCAGAAGGTAGCCGCCCGCAAGGCTTTTGGTCCCGCAGTTGGCGGGAACATCGACCTCGGCGTCGAGTCGGTCGGACTTCGAGATGCCCGCCGGCACTGTCACGCTGACCTGCACCATCGACACGCGAGGGTCTTCGAGGAGCTTGTTCGGGTTGTCGACTTGTGCCCTGCGCATCTCCTCGAGGAGTTTCGTCCGTTCATAGGACGGACCCGGGTTGACGCCCGTGTTATCGAGGCCGACGACCAGGCCGACGCCTTCGAGCTTGATCTCGGCGGTGCGGACGATATAGGCCAGGTCGCCGACTGCCTCCTCGACTTTGGGAGGAGTATCGGGGCGTTTTTTCTTCGGTCTGTCCGCCCCCGCCAGAGAGAGCGCCACGAAACCCGTCGCCGCCAGAATGGCGATCGCCCGGACTCGCCTAGGGTCTATCGCACGCATCGCCCAGCCTCCTTGCCTCGCGCTCGGGGAGAATTCCCCGGACGCGCCCCGGGAACCCGGACGCGTCGCACTGGTCTCGAAAGGTCGATCTTGCCGGCCCCACATCCATGTGAAGAAACCGGCCCGTGGGCCATGACGACCCAACACGCTCGGACTTTACGATTTCAACAAAATTGGTCAAGCCGAATCGGCGCGGCAAGTCGCAAAGTTTCGAACCCGAAACGTCGGGGGCCGAATTGCGGCAGTTCTTGGAGAACTCCTCAAGCCCGATGGCGGATGATGGAAACGAGTGTTCGCCACCATAACCCCCGATCCCAAATCCGGCATCCAGAATCTTCTAGCGACGGACAGTTAAGTGGTTTAGATGATGTCAGAAGGACAATGGCGGGTCGGAATCCTGTTTGCGATCGATACCGAAACCTGGCCTCGTACGAAAACCGGTGAGTGAGCCCGGGACGTGAACTAGACTCAAATCGTCCGGTTCCGCGAGTCGACTAGCGTCAAGACGAGGCGCTTCGTCCAAGACCAGAGCTTCCGAGTCGACCACTCATGATTCCCAGCGGTTTCATCACGGTTTCATCACGGCGGGTCTTACTGGTTGAAAACAACCCGTCGGACCGCCAATTGCTAAGGAATTGGCTCAATGCGGAAGCAATCGAAACCTATGAAGCCGTGGACATCATCACGGCGCTGTCGAACTGTCAGAAGTATCAGCCGAGTCTCGTCTTGCTCCAACTCCGGCTGAATACCTGGGACGGTTACGAGGTCATCAAACGGCTCAAGGAAGACCCGAGAACCCGCTCGATCCCCGTGATCTTCCTCGCAAGCTCGGCCCTGACCCACGAAAAGGCCAGGGGGATCGACATGGGGGCGGTTGACTTCGTCTCCAAGCCGTTCGACGCCGTCGAACTGCTGGCTCGCGTCAATTCGGCGCTTCGCACCAAGGCCCTGCTTGACCTCCTCGAACAGCGAGCCCACCTCGACGGCCTGACCGAACTCGGCAACCGCTTCGCGCTTCAAGACACGCTCCCTCGGGAATTCACCGCGACGATCGAGAAGGGTGCGCCCCTCTCGTTGCTGATCGCCGACCTCGACCACTTCAAGAAGGTGAACGACCAGTACGGCCACGCCGCGGGCGACGAAGTTCTGCGGCGGATGGCGATGATCCTGCGGGAAACCGTCCGACCGACCGACTTTCTCGCGCGTTACGGCGGCGAGGAGTTCGTCGTCCTCTGTCCCGACTGCGACCGGCACACTGCGTCCAAGACCGCCGAACGGATCAGGGAGGGTGTCTCCGATCTCAAGGTCATGTTCCGGACTTCGATGGTTCATGTGACGTCGAGCGTCGGGTTCGCCACCGTCACCGCCCCCTACCCCGCCGACTCCCAGGACCTGCTCGAACGCGCCGACCAGGCGCTCTATCGCGCCAAATCCAGCGGCCGAAACGCCGTTTGGTACTGGGACGACAAGAACGCCGAGCCGGCCCCCGCGGCGAACCTCTCCTTACCCGAACCCGTTTTGGTCTCCGTGACCCACCCCGCGCAAGACACGACCGAGGAAAGCCCCGCAGCCCAACGCGCCGCAACGGTGACGACGGCGTCAGGTCTTAACCTCGGAACGGCAATCGCTTTAGATCCACCCGTTCCACCGATACCAGACCAGGCCGATCCATTCGTGAACCGCCGTGAGCACGCCGTTCGCGGCACTCGGAGTGGGGTAGAAGCTCAGGACGGAGAGGTCGAACCTCAAGGCCCGGTATTCACACCCCGAGGCGACAACTTGGAGTCCCTCCCGCTCGTAGCAACGCACGGCACGACGCATGTGGGCGGCGTCGGTGACCAGAACGATTCGCCGGAACTTGCGTCCGCGAAGGATCTTCCCGCAACCGACGGCGTTCTCGTGGGTGTTCCGGGAATTGGATTCGACGAGGATGTCTTTTTGGGGAATCCCGAATAAAGTGAGGAAGTCGCGCATCTGCTCCCCGAGAGTCGGGTCGCCGGATTCGGGATTGACCTCGCCGCCGGTAACCATGAGGGGCCGCGGCGCTCCCGCGCGGTAAAGCTCGACGGCACGGATGCAACGGTAGAGCGTGTCGTGAGCGAGTTCCGGCTTGACGCGATGGCCGCCGCTCGGGAACGCGTAGCCGCTCAGAACAACGATCGCGTCGGCCCCCAAGAGTTGCCTTTCCGCGGGTTCCGGAGGGTAATTCCGCTCCAGGGAAGCCATGG
>JAYUFP010000577.1:0-14263 GCA_043738665.1 Isosphaeraceae bacterium | reverse complement strand
TAGCAATAGGGCCAGTGGTCGCGGCCGTTGGCACCGAACTGCTTGGTGTTGACGATCCGAGGTGAGCGCCCGAATTCGCCCATCCAGACGACCAGGGTCTCGTCCAGAAGTCCGCGCGATTTGAGGTCATTGATCAACGTGGGAACAGCCTGATCGGTGGGAGGGAGGAGCCGGTCCTTGAGCTGGTTGAAGTTATCCGCATGGGTGTCCCAGCCACCCGACCCTTTGCCGCCGATCGAATTCGAGTAGTAGACCGTGACGAACCGAACGCCCGCCTCGACAAGCCTGCGGGCGAGCAGGCAGCTTTGCCCGTAAGTGTTACGGCCATAGTCGTCGCGGAGCTTTTCCGGTTCTTTGGAGAGGTCGAAGGCGGCTTTGACTCCGGGTGAGGAAAGCATGGTGAGCGCGCGGTCGTAAAAGGCGTCGATCCCGCGCGCAGTCTCGTTCCAGCCGAGAAGCTCTCCTTGCCGGTCGATCATGCGCAAGAGGCCTCGGCGGTCGTCGAGCCGATCGAGAGGAAGGCTATCGGGGAGGCTCAACTCGGGGAGCCGGAAAGATTTGCTGTTCGGGTCGGAGGCGACGAAGAACGGGTCGAATTCCTTGCCGAGAAAGCTCGCGGTTTGGCCGGGCGTGACACTGCCGTCGCGAAGGACATGAGGATAGGAAATATACGAGGGGACCGCCGGGTCGCTGCCGGGTGCGAACTTCGCGACGGTACTGCCGTAGGAGGGATAAAGCTCTTGAGTGTCTCGGAGCCGGATGTCGTCCAGCGGCGGAACGTGCCCGGTCAGACTGTAATATGTCGCTGAGTTATGATTCTTCATCTTATGATGGATCGAGCGAACTTGTGCGAATTCGCCGAGAACCTGGCTGAACCGAGGAAGATGCTCGGTCAGGTTGAGCCCGGGAACGCTCGACGCGATTTGCTTGAACTCGCCACGGATGCCGTCGGGGGCATCGGGCTTCATGTCAAACGTGTCGAGGTGCGAAGGCCCGCCGAACTGATGGAGAAAGATGACGTGCTTGGCCTTCGGCGTCGATCCGGACCCTTGCGTCTTGGCCTTTTCCGCGGCATGGAGAAGGCTTGAGAGATTGAGACCCGCGAACCCCGCCGAGCCGATCTTGAGGAGGCTGCGGCGTGTGAGCCGACGTGATTCGAAGCCGTCAAAACAGGCATGATCCATGGTCTTTTCCTCTGCCAATTCGACAGGTCTCGCAGGTCCGATAATACTCAATCATTCAAAATCGCCGAGTTTCTCTTTCGCGGTCCGATGATCACGATACCATACGGAAACCGCGAACTCGAACGTCTCGTCCGAGTTGGACTCACTCACGGACACGAGGTTGTCAGTTCCGACCTCGTTGTTGATGAAATCCGCCGCTTCGCGCCGCGTTTCGTTACAGCGATCGATCCGTTGCTTCCGGGTCCAGACGAACCCCGCTCGGGGAGCGACAAAAACCCGGAATGTGACGACGTCCGATACCTTTTTTGGTGCTTGAACATACGTGCGATCATTTGTCATCGCGTTTCACCTCAATGCCTGAGTAGAAATTCTTTACTGTTGACAATCGCCCAGGCCACATCTTCCCAAGCTTTCCGGCGATCCTTGGCTTTACTCACGTGGGGAAGGAAACCGGCACGTTCGGAGGCGGTCGGCTCACGTCCCAGCGCGGCGATCGTAAGTTCCTCCAAGATCGCGTCATCGGTGACCTTGGATGCGAGAAGATGGCCGATGCGATTGTCCTCGGCTTCGAGTTTGTCGCGGACTGAGGAGCCGTTGATGAGCTGAAACGCCTGCGCCAAGGTGGTCGAGTCGGATCGTTCGCATTCGCAGGTCAAGAGTCGGTCGGGCTTGCCGAAGACCTTGAGGAATGAGCCGCCCATCCGAGCGCCCGGAAGCTGCGTGGCCCCGGTTCCTCGGGGGGCGTTGGCATAGCCGCCGGCCTTGCCGAGTGCCTGGCTGATCGCGTCGAGCAAGACTTCCGCAGGCAGGAGCCGAACTGAGGCGCGGGCGAAGTTGGCGTCGTCTTCGAGGTTCGTTTCGTTCGGCTCCGAACCAAGCTGATAGGTCTGCGACTTCATGATGAGGGCGACGAGGGGCCGGAGCCGGTAGCCTCCCTGGATGAACGTATCCGTGATCGCTTCGAGGAGCGCGGGATTGGAGGGCGGGTTTGACTCTCGAAAGTCGTCGACCGGCTCCACGACGCCTCGGCCTAGTAAGTGGAACCAGACGCGGTTGGCCATGTTGCGGGCGAACTGGCGGTTATCGCGTGTTAACCACTCGGCAAGCGCGACTCGGGCGTCAGGATGATTCGCGGTGGAAAACGTTTGTGTTTGCGGAGGTTTAGGTGCCAGCGGGACGCCTGTTCGCGGGTGGATCATCCCGGCCTCGCCGACCAGATAAATGATCTCGTCGCCGTTGATCTCGTGTTTGTCGAGGTCGTCGTTTCTGACATTCGCGATCTGTTTTTGACGGACGTTTGAAAAGAATGCGGCGAGGCCGTAGTAGTCGTCCTGGGTCCAGATGTCGAACGGGTGATTGTGGCACCGGGCGCATTGCAGGCGCACACCTAGAAACACCTGGCTCACCGTCTCGGCGAGCGTCTGGGGATCGCGATTGGTTCGGAAAAAGCCTGCGGCGGGGTTGGCCCAGGTCGAGCCTTTGGCGGTCAGAAGGTCTCGCGTGAAGGCGTCGAGAGGCCGGTCGGCGGCGAATTGATCACGAAGCCAGCGTTGCAAGACCCAGACACCCTTCTCCCCCATCGTCTTTTCTTCGTTGCGGAGCAGGTCGGCCCATTTCAAGGCCCAGAAGTCGGCGAATTCCGGGCTCTCGATCAGGCGGTCGATCCACTTGTCGCGCTTCGAGGGGTCGGAATCTTCCCGGAAAGCACGGACCTGCGAAAGAGTCGGCAGTCGTCCGGTCGCATCGAGCGTGGCGCGCCGGAGGAATACCGCATCGGTGGCGGGTTCACTGGGATTGACCTTGATCGCCTGAAGCTTGGCGAAGACCTGCCGGTCAACGATGTTGTGTTCGGGCAAAGCATGTCGGACGAAGCTCGCGCGGTCGGACAGGAAGGTGAGCCTGCTCACAGTGCGTCCGGTCAGGTAGCGAACCGCGACAGCCGTCTCGGTAGGACGATTCGCCTCGACCCGGCCATCGTTGTCGACACTGACTTTCGTGGGGTCACTTACGTCGTAAGCGGCCTGACGGGTCACATCGCGGCGTGTGCCATCACTTAACTCCGCAATCACGACGAGCTGCTGCGAAAGCGCGGGAGCCGCCAAAATCCGCTCGTTCGGGAAGATCTCAAGGCGGACGACATGTGGCGCGGTCGCCTGGTCATCTTTCGCTCCGCGGGTTACCCAATCCTGAAGCGCCTCGGCTTCGGGTGACGTCGACGCGAAACGCCGGCCACCTTCGTGAGCGATGAGTCCAGTGGGCTTCTGTACGATCAGGCTGGATGCGGGTTCGAGCACGTTGACACGTCGACCCATCGCCTCGCGGGTCATGGAATCGAGGTCGAACGCCGGGTCATCACCGCGAAGGCTGAGCCGAAACCCCCCCTTGCCATTCAGGTTGCCGTGACATGCACCCATATTGCAGCCGGCTTTTGTGAGAACGGCGGCGACATCGAGCCTGTAACTTGCCTTTTGACGCGAGCGGGAATTCTCGACAAGGAGCGACACGCGTACGACTCGGCCTTCCGATTCCACAATCAATACGCCCGTTCCGTCGGCTTGAGGAGTGACCACACCCGAGCGTGATACCGTGGCGAGGTTGGCGGGTTCGACCTGGAATTTCGCACCCGGATTGGCGTCGTGAATCGAGCCGTCCGAGGCGAAGAACGTAGCGGCGAGCTGTTGCCGAGCGTTTGATCCGTTCAAGACGACGGCGGCGGGATGGACCTCGATGCGCGGTGGACTCGCACCTAAAGCCAAGGCTGCGAAGAGGACCGCGAAAAGTCGTAACGGCCCGGCGGGATGAGGCGGGAGCATGGAAATCATCCCCGGAGGCGAGGATCGTCGTCGGATCGTAATGCCCGAAGCGGGTGTCGATAAATCATTGTTTAACGTAATGCACGGGAGCCAACGGGTCAAGGACGACACGCTTCGAGTCAGGAGGATTGCAAAGCCGCGGGAATGAAAGAAGCGAATTCATCCGCAGATGACGCAGATGAACACAGATTAGGAGATAAAGTCCGGTGATTTACGGGGCTCTTTCAAAATCACGGAATTGATCGACGATTTTATGGATGTTAATAAAAAGAATCGTCTTATCCTCTTACTATGAGTTAATCTGTGTCGATCTGCGTCTTCTGCGGATAAAATTGTTTTCCTGGTCCTGTTGACTTTGCAATCCTCCCGCGCTTCGAGTTGTTCCATGAACGGCGACGGACGGCCCTTTTGAGGGAGCCGTCCGTCGTCTGGAACTCGATCGGAGAACCGACGCGAGGCCGGGTTCCGGGGTCACTTTCTGACGACGTGGCCGTGGAATTTGGCGGGCTTGCGGCTCACCGGCTTTGTGGGTGCCTTCGCGGGTGCGGGAGTGAGTGAGACCGGGGAGGGGGCCGCGACCGGTGTCAAAGGCGTCGACGGGTTCGGCAACAGTGTCGCATTGCCGGGTGTTGTTGTCGTGGTGGTTGTCGTGGTCGGCGTCGCAGTCGGAGGAGCGGCGACGGGAGCCGATGCGGCGAGGAAGGGCACGATCTTGAACGAGTCGGTGAACCCGAGCAAGCTCTTGTTGTTCACGCTGGTGATCGTTCCGCCCGCGATTGAGACGTTCACGATACCCTGGTTACTGTATCCGCCGGACAACTTGAAGACGGCGGTGTGAGAGTCGATCCAGGTGACGCTTAAGGCTCGGGCCGGTCCGGTGGGGAGCAGGCCGTTCCCGGAGAGAATCAGGCTCGACGGGGTGACGGTCGATCGGTTGACGTTATCGGAGAACGTCACGGTGATCGATGTCGGTGCGCTTGAAGCGGTGAACGACGATCCGGCGGCCTTGGCCGAGCCGTCGACCGCGAGGGACGTGGTGGCGACCCGGAAGCCTCCTCCCAGTATGCTCCCCGCGAAACCTTTGTACTCGAAGGCCCCGATGTCCGCCGGGCCGGTGCCCGGGAAGCCTCGGCCGGCGATCTTGACGCGCCCTCGATAGATGAAGTCCACCGGGGGAGCCTGGGAGTTGTCGGCGGCGTCGATCGCGATCGAGTTCCTGGTGAGGTCGAAGTTCGCGTCGAGGAAGAAGATCGCCGGGCCGTCGGAACCGGGCCTCGGGTCGCGGGAGGCCACGAACGCGGGTACACCGGTCAAGTTGCCGAGCGCGTCGGGCGTGCCCGTCAACCCCGCGGGATTGAAACCATTGCCCACGTTGATGGTGTCGTCAGACGTCGACCTATCGTTGGGACCGTTGTTGGTGAAGACGCTCGACCTCACGACGAGCTTGTTTGGAAACTGCGAATAAATCGCGGCCCCCCCGCGAGTCGGCGTGAGGTCGTGGTTCTGCCAGAAGATGTCGTTGACGATGTTTCCCAGCAACAACGACGACGTGTTGTCGATGGCGAGAAGGCCGATGGTGTTGAAGGCGAAGTCGTCGTTGATGATCTGCGTCAGGGACGTCAGCGAGGTCGTGTTGTTGTCCTGGAGGACGACGCCGATGTTGTTACCGATGAAACCGTTGTCGAGGAGTCTCGGGGCGGGAGCGAGGCTTCCCGATGTCACGACGTAGACACCGATGTTCGAGTCGACCATGTAATTCTTGTCGAGCAAAACATCCGCGTTACTGATCGACACCGCCTGAGAATTGGAGTCGATGAGACCGATGGCGGGGTCGAAGAGCAGGGGGCTGGCGATCGAGAAGCCGGCGAGCTCCGTGTTGATTCCAGGAATGCTCTTGATGTTCGTAGCCGACACCGTGATGAGGGTCGCAGTGTCGGTCAAGGTCCGAGCCGGGGCGCGGATGACGGTCTGCTGAGCGTTGCCGGCGATGAAGTTTGTATCTTTGGCGCTCGGGTCCGCCGAGATCAAACGAACATAGGGCTTGAGAGCCACCACTTCGGTGTAGACCCCGGGGAGCACACCCACCACATCACCGACGGAAGCGCTCGCGAGTCCCTGCTTGATTGTCGGGAACGGGTTGGTGCGAGAACCCGCCGCCGCCGCCGGGTCGGTGATGAACGAGGCCGGACCAACCCAGTGGAAGTTGATGTTAGCGGAAGCGAAAACCGCGTAGACTTGGTTGAAGTCGACGCCAGCCACTCCGTTCTGGCCGGTGGGGAAGGTGCCGTTGTAAGCTCCCGCCAGCGCGTTCCCCGCGATGTCGGTCACCGGGGTCGAACCGGCACCCTTGATCGTCACCGCGTACAAGTCGTTGGGGAGGCTTCCGGAAACTTGGAAGCTGATCTTCTCGGGTCCCAGCCGAGTACCTCCCAGATACGTCGTCGTGATACTGGCGACGTTGATGGGGACATTCACATCGTCCTTGGTTCCAAGCACGCCGTCAGGGCCGGCTCGGTTCACAAGCAACGTGTTGGTATTCAGCGATGCCGGGTCGATGTTCTTGTTGGTCGTGAAAGTGAACGTGAGTGCCCCGTTGGCGTCGGGTGCGATGACGGTGTTCACGGCCGGGCTGAAGCTGGTGATCGTGGGCGGGGCGGAGTCGATCACCGCGGAGGTGAGCGCGCCATTGGCGAGGAACGACACCAGGGAATCGGTCGGCAGGTTGGTGACGTTGCCGCTCTGGTCGATGACCCGGACGCGTACCAGGGTGAAGTGAGAGTCATCCGCAGTCCGGAGGATTCCGTCCGGCCCGACGTTATAAGGCGAGTCGGGAATCACGGCGGTCGAGGTAACCAGCCCGGTCTTCGCCCCGTCCTGGCCGACGGTCACCAGGAAGCGGCCTGTCGCGTCGGTGAGAGCGGTCCCGGCGTTAAGCCGGTCGAAGATCGGTTGTCCCGTCACCGGGTCAAGGACCGTGTCGCCCTTGGTGGAGACGTCGAGGATGACGGTCTGCCCGGCGAGAGGAACGATATTGGGAAGGGCGACCTTCACCGTGCCGCTAAAGGCCGGCAGGTTGTTGGAGGTGACAAGGTCTCCAACGATATTGGTGTCCGCGCTGGCGTCAAGCATGAACGAGCTGGCGGCGATCGTCGGGGGAACCGTGTTGATCACGAACGTGTCGTAGAAGTTGCCGCCGGGGAACCCGTCACCCGAGGGCAGGGCGAGTTGCGCGCCGTTGGGGTCGGTATTGACGGTGTTCTCACCGTCGAGAGCGTTGCCTTGCGGGTCGCGGATGACTTCCGTGCCGCTGCCGAGCAGGAAGATGCGGTAAAGGTCGCTTTGAAGCACCAGTCCGGCGGCCCCGACGTTGATCGTGAGGATGTTCGTCACGGGGTCGAACGTCACCTTGCCGGACAGGTTGTAGAACTTGTCGTTGGGGTTGTTGCCGTTGCCGAAGATGCCGTCGCCGCCCGACGCTTCCAGAAGGACGGTATTGCCGTTGACGGTGTTGGGATCGAGCGAGTGGTCGAGCTGCACCTGGATCGTCTGGAGCGGTTTGTTGGTCCCCGCTCGGCCGCCGACGGAATAGAGGTTGATCGTGCTCGTACCGATCGTCGTGGCCAGGTCGGTCACGGTGGCCTTCACGTCGGTGATATGGGGCGGGAAGAGGAGACGATACTCAAGGGCACCGATGTCGAAGAAGGGGCGGCTGCCGAAGCCGACGTTGGGTTTGTTCGGATCGTCGACCCGGAGGAATCCGAGCGCGTCACGCTCGCCGCCACCTGGAGCGCCCAGGCTTCCGGGCGGGATGAAGGCCGGTTTGTAGAGCCACGTTCCCGGCACGGTGGTGGGACCGGGGATGCCTTGAGGATCGGACGGGAGAGTGGGATACCACTCGTCGATGAAGCCTCTCGTCGTACCGCCGGGGAGTGTGAGCTGATTGACCGGCGTGTTCGTCGGATCAAGCTGGTTGCGGCGACCCGGCACGTTGGTCGTCTGGTTGCGCACGCCCGTGCTGGGGTCGAGTTGCTGATTCACCAGGGGGAGGAGCGTGGTGATCTCCTGGTCGCCAAGGACGGAAGGTGCCGCCACGGGAGAGAGGTTGAGTTCGCTCCGTCCCGCGTCGATCGCGGCCGAGTTCGCCGTGAGTTGGAAGTTGCCGTTCGCGGGATCGCGGAACGCGGGGTCGCCAAACACGGGGTTGAAGTTCGGAATCGTGACATCCACCACCGCGCCCGGCCCCTGGATCACGGCGGGACCATCGTTGAAGAACAAGTTGTATTGCAACTGACTGCTGTCGACCATCCCCGAGGCCCGAATGACAGCCGTCGTAGCGCCGTCGAAGATGTTGTTCATCGCCTCGAGATGGATCTGGGCGTTGAACTGGGGCGTGGCGGGGGCGAAGACGATCGCGTTCAGGTCGACCGCGATCGGATTGTTGTAGAAGGTGTTGTTCAGAAGGAGGAGCTCGTTGGCCTCGGGGAAGGCACTCGCGTCCGAGTTCGGATCGCCGATCACCTGCACGCCGATCGGCATGTTGGCGATCGTGTTGTTGAGCAAGAACAGCAAGTTCGGCTCACCCGCGATCGCCGAGCGAATGCCTCCGGCGATCACGAAGCCGCCAGGATGCTCGATGATCCCCGCGTCAAGGAAGTTTGCGAGGTTTGAGTTCGAGATCATCAGCGCGTGGGCGGAATTGGTCTGAACCGCGAACGAGCGGGGGTCGGGTTGGCCGTTGGGAAGAGGTGGGAACGCTCCACCCTTGGTCGCGATCGGATTGTCGGGGGCATCGAAGGTATTGCTCGCGTTGGCATCAATGTAGGTGACGATGCCGCCGCCCTGCATCTCGACACGGGTGATGAAGCGGATGTCGGCATTATCGATCAGGCTGCCGCCGCGCGGGTCGAGGAGGTTGTAGTTCGGAAGCTCGTTGCCACCGAAGTAGATCAATCCGCCGTCACCCGCCTTGGGTGCCTTGGTGTCTCCATCGACCGCAGTGAAGAGCTTCACCCCTCGAACGGTTGTTCCGACGGTGCTATCGTGAATCGAAGTGATGACCACGGGAACCCGAGACTGGCCGGTGGTTTCATTGCCGCCGATGCCCAGGAACCGCATCTGGCTATTCGCCCCGACGTCGATGGTCGGGTCGGCCGTCGGGTCGACGAGGTTATCGACCCCGGCGAGGAAGCCCGCTCCGCCGAAGTCCTCAGTCGTGATCGTGGCGGACTGCGTCTGCGCGGGAGAGGGAGCGGGGTTGCCCGAATTATCCAACTTGATGATCACCGACTCGCCAGGGCGGGGGATGGACTGCCCGTTGGCCAGAAGCGTGCCGGGTAGTGCGCTCTGGACCGTCAGGACGACGGTGGGCTTGGGTTCGGGAAGGTACGACGTCGGGGGCGGGGTGATGATCCCGATGCCTCCGAAGGCCCCGACCCCGCCCCCCATGACGATCGTATTGCGGACGATGTAGGTCAGGTCGGTGAAGTCCCAGAGCGAGTTGACGTCCACGTTCGACGCCTGACGAGACCCTGCGCCGGTGCCGCGAACCAGCAGCCCGTTCACTCCGTTTCGCTGGAAGATGTTCCCTCGCAGGAACGGAGCACCCGATGCTAACGGACGAAGCGTGTCGGCCGCGAGCAGCCCGTTCGGCGTGATCGCCATCGGAGCATCTTTATTATCGGTGAATGTGTTGTTGGTGACGAGGAACCGCGTTCCGAACGAGTCGACCGTGAAGACCGGCCGGCCGTTGATGAACTGGAACCGGCCGCCGGCGGCACCGTCGAAGCTGACGACTTCGGGATCGGTGACCGTTCCCCCGGGAACGTTGAGGAAACCGCCGCCGTAACGAATGGTTGCCTCGTCGATGATTCCGAACGACCCCGACTGTAGGGTGATCGAGCCCCAGCGGGATGAATCGGGGACATTGCCCGGAGTCGGCTGCCCGATGCCGTTGGTGTTGAGGGTGTCGATCGCCGGTACGATCGTCGTGCTCACCTGGGTGATCGGGTCAAAGTAGGAGGTAGTCGCGGTGTTGTCGAGTGCCGTCGTGAACACGACCTGCGCGTCCCCCACGGTGTTCGGCACGAATCCCGCTTCGGTCGGGCCGTAGGTGGAGGTCGGCAGCCCTGTCGTGAAGTCGTTCGTCGCTTCGGCATCCCAGCGGCGGATGTAGGTCCGGTCGCCGACGATCAAGCTCGCCCCGGGAGTCAAAACACGGATGCCGCCGCCTTGCTCGGACTTGACCATCATTCCCGGCGAGATATAGAGCCGGTTCATCACGCTTGTCGACTTGCCGACATTATCCGTGACATTCTGGGTGCCGATATCGAGCAGCGAGGTCAGGACGTAAGGCAAAGGACTGTTGAACGTGTAGTTGCGGACGCCTCCGAGCGTGACGGGATTGTCGGGATACGGCATCGCGTCGGTGGCTTGGGCGATACCGGTCGTGATCAGCGGACGAACCCAGATGCCGTTGATCGAGGAGTTGGCCACCGTTGTTCGGCGGATCAGCGGGCCTCGGGTCAAGTCGTCTTCGCGGAACGAGTCGAGGTCGCCCGAGATCGTGGCCTGCGAACCGCCGCCAGGACCGCCGACGATCGTGTCGTTGGTAACCGCGGGCCGGCTGTTGAAGAGGTGGATTTCGTCATAACGAATCCCCTGCGTGGCGGGAACGGCACCGCCGCCGAAGGTGATGTTCGCGAAATTGATGCTGGAGAGCGAATCGTCCTCGCCTGAAACCGCGGGGTTCCCGTTTGGCCCCTGGGTGAGCGTCACATCGACCGGGAAGGTGTCGATGCGCCCGGCCTGGTCGAAATTCCTGAAAACGATGCCACCCCAGTCTCCGGCGCGGGGGCTGGTGTTCTTACCGTCGCCGTTGGTGTCTCCCGCGATGGCGTCATTCGCATACGACGTGAAGTTCACGCGGTCGTTCGGGTTCGGACCGCCGAACGTCTCGACGGCGGAGCCCTGATTCTGGACAAACAGCGCGGCGTTCTCCAGCTTCAACGTCGAGCCCGGGGTGAACACGAGCACCGTGTCGAACGGTACGGAGCCCGATCCGTCGTTGACAACCGGGTCGGAGCCGGAGGGGGCCTGAAGCACGAACGTTTTCTGAGTGACCACGCCGTTGATCGGGTCGCGTTGCGGCGCACCTGGAAGGGCGACGACCACCACCGGACCGCGTGTCGAAAGCTGCGCGGCGGCATAAAAGGCCGAACGGGCGAACCGCTTGATGCCGGCGCGGTCGAAAATCGGGTTGAAGCCACTCAAGAAGTTCGCAGAGTCGTTCAGGCCGCCATTGGGGTCGCCGTTGTTGAGGGTCGCGCTATTGAGGGTGTTTGGCGCGGCCTGCGGAGCGAGGACCGAGTACGGCTTGGCGAGTGAACCGTCGGGAACCGAACTGGGAAGCAACGGATCTTCGACGTAATCCGGCCGGGCGTAGACGAGATTCCCGGTCGGGACCACGGTGAAGCCGGTCATGAACGCGCCGCCGGTGACCCCGTCGCCCGACATCCCGAGGCGATATTGCCCGTTGGGAAGCAAGTCTTCGTAAGTCGGGTTGCCGTTCGGGTCGGTTCCCGACGTCGCGGGGTTGCCGAGGAATTCCCCGTCGAGCAGGTTGCCGTAAATGTCCGAAATCGCGGCGGCCCCGGTGTTGGGGAGATAGAGCCGATAGTGGTCGGCGGGAAGGACGGTTCCGGCGGGAAGTTGGAGCACCAACCGGGTGTTGGTTCCATTCTTACCCGTTGTCAGCGTGACGGTCGTTCCCGGCGGATTGAAGCGGGAGAAGCCGTTGCCGGTCGCCGCCAGCCCCGCGATTCCTAGAGTTCCGAAGTCGCCATCGGGCGTGCCGCCGGTGCTGTTGGCGGTGGCGATCAAAAGCAGCGAATCGTTGTAGGACTTGGCCGGATCAAGCGGATTCGAGAAATCGAGGTTGAAGGTCGTCGGAGGAGCCGAGACCAGGTCGCCGGCCCTCGGATTGATTTCGTAATACGAACGGGGGAGCAGGCTGTTATTCTGCGAATTCAGAACGTCGGTGGACACCGAGGTGATGTAAACCGGCTCGGGTTGGATCAGAAGGTTGAGAATGAAGTCCTTGGTGTTTTGTCCGGGGACATTCGTATCATCGAGAGGATTCGCGGCCGCGTCGGTGACTCCGCCGTAGGTGATGCCGTTGACGGTCTCTTTGGTGTGAACGATGAACTGGTAATGACCCTTGGTGAGTCCCGTGGCGAAGGCCAGGTCGATGCGTCCAAAGTAAGCGTCGGAGGGCTTGGTGCGGAACGGAGTGGAGACGAAGTCGGACGCGGTCGCGACAAACGTGGCCGAGGTGATGAACCGCGACTTGTCGGCTCCCGCGGCGACGGCCGGGTCGGTGCTGCCCGCCTCGTCGACATTGATCAGTGAGTAGTTGCTGATATTGGTAGCCGTGGCGGGATCAAGGGCCGTATAGAGCACTTGCGCCGGTGTCGCCAGCGGGCCGACGGCCGGGTTTGCCGGGTCGACGACGTTCAGCGAGAGGGTCGTCAGGGCGTTCAGAGGAGTCGCTGACGTTCCCAGCGGCAGAGTCGCCGCGCCGGGGCTCAGGGCGGCACCGAGAACCTGGGGCGCGGTCTGGTCGATCTTGAAGGCACGGTCGAACAAAGACGAGAGGCCGGGAAGCGGCGGCGCGTCGGGCTGGCCGATCACCACCAATCGCACGCGCTGGAAGCCTTCGGGAAGGAACGGTGCCGGAATCCTGAACGTGCCGTTGGCGTCGGTCGTCACCTGAACGTCGAACGAGCCGGTGTAACCCCGGCCATTCAGCGGGCTGAGGTCGAGATTGCCACCGTGAAGACTGTTGAACTCCGCGATGACCGTGAGGCCGGAGACCGTCCCGGGGAAGGTCGTCGCGATCTGGCCGACGAAGATCGGATTGCTGAGGTTCGTGTCGCTGTCCCCTTTGATCCCGGTGTCGGACGCGGGGAGCAATTCGAACGAGGTGATGACGGGTGCTTGAACCGAGATGAAGCCGAAGCTCTCGACGAAGTTGCTGAACGGCAACGGTGATCCGGCGGCCGGGTTCGGGTCGCCCGACGGGAAGACCCCGTTGAAATGGCCGTTGAGCTTGTTGCCGACAAGGTCGGTCACGCCCACGTCGAAGCTGCCGTTGGGCAGAAGCGTCCCCCCCTTGACCACCAGAATGTACGTCCCGTTTCCGAGTTGAACCTGGTTCAACCCGGTGTAGTCGAGGATCGCCGTATTGGTGACGGGATTGTAAGAGAGCTTGAATTGCGGGCTGTTGTTGAGGTTCGTGACGACCCCATTGGAATCGACGCGCTGGACGTAGACCGTGTTGGTGTTGACCGAAGCCGGAGTCACCGCCTTGTCGAACTGAACGGTCACCACCCGATTGTTGAGCGTCGTATTCTGAACGCGGGGCGCGGTCACATCGTTGAGAATAAACGAGGCATCATATTCTTGAAGCGGCTTGCCGGCGACTCCCGCTCCCTCAAAAGAAAGAACCGGCGGGCCGCCCGCGGGGCTCTTGATCGCATAATTATACGTGCCGTTACCGAGCTGATTCGTCGCGACCGTGAACGTGTAGGGGAACGCGATCTGAGTCGGATGGAGCGGGTCGTCGAGCGCGATCGGAGGGAGGGTGACGATGCTCGTCAGGGACGTGGGCACCTTGAGGAAGACCAGGTCGGCGGCCGTGATCGTGCTGAAATCAACCGGCTTGGTAAAGGTGGCGATGATCTGGTTGGTGGCGGTGGTCAAGGTCGCGCCATTGGCCGGACTGGTCACCGAAATGCGGAGCACGTCGATCGAGGCGAGAGCGGCGACCGCATCGACCAGCCCATAACCACCCTCGGGTGCCCAAGTGTTGGGCGTGGAACCATTGAGCGGACGTGCTCCCGCTTCAAGCGCTATGCGGATTTGATTGAAATTGAGGTTCGGACTTCGTTGCTTGAGCAAGGCCGCCACGGCGGCGACGTTCGGGGACGCCGCCGACGTGCCGAAGAAGCTGGGCAAGTTCTGCGAAAGGTTCTTCGCGGTTTTAGGCTGACCCGGGAACGGCGGGTTGCTCGTATCGATGATGGAGCCCGGGAAGAAGAACGAAGTATTGCCTCCATCCGCTCCAGATACCGACGGGTTGAGGGTCGGGGTGAGTGTCCCCGTCCTGAGTGAACCGTCCGCGTTTCGAACGCTCAACGCGGGGCCGGAAGAACTGAAGCCTTCGTTGTTCAGCGGGGTGGTGCCGAGATACGGAGTGGACGCCCACCA
>JAYUFP010000576.1:0-14274 GCA_043738665.1 Isosphaeraceae bacterium | reverse complement strand
GGAAACGGTTCCTGACACCTTTGTTCGGCTTCCACCAAGCCTGGAGCGAACGGAGCCGGAATCCGTTGGCGCACCTAGCCGCTCACGGCCGTTTAATTCTCGTGATTTCGACGCCTTCAGGAGTGCGAGCCCAGGCTGGTGAAAAGTTGGTGTTGACGATGTTCTGAGTTCCTCCCCGATCCGTCGCGCCCTTTTTTCCCCCCCTTGCGAAGCATTGGGGGGGTTAGGGGGGGTGGCATGGGAACAACTCGTAAGCCCGGTCTTCACAAGGGTCATTCCGCTCTGTTTCGCGAGACGGGTCGTCGTTTCGACTGCCCAGTCGCACGCCCCACCCCCCCCTAACCCCCCCCTTCGCAAGACCTGCCCCGGTGCGTCCCACCGACTATCGCAGAGTCGCACGCCCCACCCCCCCTAACCCCCCCTTCGCAAGGGGGGGAAAAGGATCGGCCGCTTGCGTCGTCATCCCATTCCGCGCAACTTAAACACGCGCCTGAACACCAACTCTCCAGTCCGGTCAACACCAACTTTTCACCAGCCCGGGCTCGCAATCCGTTTAGAACTAAACGGCCGTGCCTAGCCGCTCAAATGGTCTAGTCAGCCGCAACAAGTTTGATTACCCTTTTCGAAATCAGGACGTCCGCGACGCGGCCTTCGCGCGCGGAAGGGGGGTCCGTTCCAAGACTTTACAGCCGCAAGAGTTAACGCTATTCGGGGGCGACGCGCAACGCCATGATGCTCAAGGCCACCGACATCCGCCGAGGAATGGTCATCACGATGGACGGGGTCAACTACGTCGTGGTTGACTTCGCGCATCACACCCCCGGCAACTTGCGGGCGATGGTTCAAACCAAGCTCCGCAACATGAACAACGGGGCCTTGATCGACAAGCGGCTCCGCTCCGTCGACCAGATCGAGGTTCCCTACGTCGAGACCAAGGAGTACGAATATCTGTACTCGGCCGGCGACGAACATGTGTTCATGGACACCGAGACCTACGACCAACTCAGCTTCAACGCCGACATCCTCGGCACCTCGATGCAGTACCTCCTGCCGAACTCGAAGGTGACCGTCCAGTACGTCGGCGGAAAGCCCGTCTCGGTCGACGTCCCCGCCTCGGTCGACCTGACCGTGACGGAGACCCCTCCGTCGCTCAAGGGCGCGACGGCGACCAACCAGTACAAGGAAGCCGTATTGGAGACGGGGCTGAAGGTCCAGGTTCCGCCGTTCATCGGCAACGGCGAGAAGATCCGGATCGATACTCGGACGGGTGAGTATGTTGAACGAGTGAAGTAATGAGCGATCACTACTACTACTAGAAGCAGGCCGGGTCTTGAACCCGGCCTACTCGTTTACGTAGGCTGGGTCTCGACCCAGCTTCCTTTGTTTGCGCTCGACGCAATTCTGGGAGACGACCCAACCAGCGGTCTCTCAAATCCACGCCGAGATCCAATCCTGGATCGAAACTCCTCAGGGCGTCTCCGTCCCCCCTCGGATGATCATGATCGCCCGATCGAGAGGATCATCGGCGTTGAATTCGTTAAAGGTCGATTCGTCGCCCTTCTGGGTCCGGCGAAGTTGCTCAAGTGATGGTAGCGCTTCCGCAGCGGGTGCGCCGATCGCGGCGAGAACGCGGAACACGGCTTGGGGCCACTCGCGGTTGTGCTCCGGTTGTGTGGGCCATTCCTCTAGAAATTGAACAAGCCGAGGTACGGCCGGAGCGGCCAGTGGGCCGAAGGGTTCAAGCGCAACGCAGACCCGCTCATACTCGCCTTGATATTGCCAATCGGGGTCATACTCCTCAAAGGTGTCGAGGGCATCAACCAACACGGGCACGACCCGTTCTGCGAATTGCCTGAAGTGGGGGAGCGAGTTGATCGCCGCGCCTCGCTCAGCCAAAACCTCATCGTATCGGTAATCGGGAAAGTTCTCATCGGTCCGCCATCGCGGCGGCCGCGGTTTAGCCAGTTCCAGTACCTGGAGGAAGGCCACTTCGTTGTCTCGGCCGAGTGAGGCCAAAGCCGGGACAGCGGCGCATACAAGGCCGGCTTCAAGAGTCGCCCCGATGAGCAGGTCGAGCGCGACTTCAAGCCGCCCGGCCAGCGGCGGCCCAGCGTGGAACAGCGCGGCAGCCGCTCCCGCGCGGATTTCGGAAGATCCCGACCGTAGACGCTTCAGTAGCCCGTCGATCACGTCCGGGTCGTCCCTGCCGATCGAGCCGAGAGTCCGTGAGCCATCGAAGAACTGTGAGGGCCGCGCGTCGAGTTCCTCGAAGAATACCGCTGCAAAGTCGACCGCGGGGGGACCGATCCGGGCGAGCGCTCGTGCCGCATAATGACGCGTATCCTTGTCGGCGAGCATCACATGCAGTCCCGGACGGTCGGCCAGCAGCGCCGTGTCAAGTGAGTCAAAAACGATCGCAGCCATCGCCCCCGGCGCGGCAAGTGACTCCGCACCGGCATAAGCGTTTTGACTCTCTTTCAAATTGCGGGCCATGCTCGCACAGACCCACCGCATGTAGCGGCGGGCGGCCTCGGTGCGTTCAAGGTTCCCGTCCGCAGCCTCAAATCGCTTAAAGAGAAGGTCTTGATAGGTGTTCGAGGTGTCATCTTGCTGGTGGGCCTTGTCCATGCGCCGACGCCAGTCGTCCTTGAGCGCCATCCGATAAAGGATCAGTTTGCGAACGAATCCTTTCGTGACGAACTCCGGCGACTTAAGGACGGACCGGACCGCGTTATTAAAGCGGTCACCTTGTTCCGAGATCGCGCCTAAGGAATCCCATTCGATTTCGGCCAGGTCAGTATGGACGCTAGGAACTCCGTACATCATCGCCTGTAAGGCTTCGCCCGCCGCGCGACGTGTCGCTGAGTCCTCGGCCACCAACTCTTGGAGCCATCGCCTCAGTGAACGCCCTTCACGCTCAAAGGAGATGTCGGGTTTCTGTTTGGGCATTTTTTAATCTCTCGGCCGTTGTTCAAACGATGAGGCTATTCTCAAAGTCGCAGACCGGACGCCCCAGGTTCACTTCCTCGTGCTTCAGGGACGCCGGCCTCGCGCACTCGTTGTGTGTGTCAAGTTTGAAGGCCTAGTCGCGACCCATCTTTATATTAATTTCAGTGAAGTTTTCGCGCTGGTTCATGATCCAGCCTACGATGCTATACATTTTTCCGCGTCTTGCGCCCCAATGCCCCAGCGCAAACCCCCGTCAACATCCGAGACGCATTCCGTCCCAAAGATCGAATATTGTATCCGCCCTCTTGAACAAGAAGCGTCGGCAACCGCATCCCGCCGATCCGCCTTCCGACTTCAAACAGTCCGTCGGGAGTCACGCTCCAGGTCCCCGTCGGGTCGGCCTTCGCGATATCCAACCCGAGTGACACGACCAACGCCTCGGGCTTGAACTTGCGGATCAGGGCGATCGCGTCGTCGAGGGCCTGGAGATAGCGGGCGTCGTGTATGTCCTCCGCCAATGGCATGTTGACGTTGAATCCTTTGCCTTCGCCTTCGCCGGTCTCGTCGGCGAAGCCTGAGAAATAGGGGTAGGCGAAGCTCGGGTGGCCGTGGATCGAGACTGTGAGCACGTCTTTACGGTTGTAGAAGATGTCCTGCGTGCCGTTTCCGTGGTGGTAGTCGACGTCCAGGACGGCGACCCGTCCCATCTTTTCGAGGAGGTACTGCGCGGCGATCCCGCCGTTGCAGAAGTAGCAGAAACCTCCGTAGGTGTCGCGCTCGGCGTGGTGGCCCGGGGGGCGGCAAAGGCTGTAGACGAGCTGGTGTCCTTCGGTGATCGCCTTGGCGCCCGAGAGCGCCACGTTCACCGCGGCCCGGGCCGCCTTGTAGGCGTCTTTGCTCAGCGGTGTAAACGTGTCGATGCAGTAATAGCCCGCGCGTCGGCTTTTGTCGCGGGGAGGACGGTCGGTTCGGCGGATTGGGAAAACGTAAGGGTAAACCATTTCGCCATCGGGCAATTCCTGGCAGAAGTTCCGCAAATAGTTTACGAAGTCGGCGTCGTGAACGGCGCGGATCGGCTTTTCGCCGAAATTTCGGGTCGGCAGGCGTTCGACGTCGGGCAAGACATCCAGCGCCTTGAGGATCACATCGACGCGTGCGGGCCGCTCGACATAACCGCGCTCGCGGACGTGGTGCAGGGCGTGCCTCGCGGAATAGAAAACCTTTAACGGGTGCAGGTGCGTGGGGATCTTTGCCTTGAGGTCGCCGGGGCGGACGTAGCGCGGGCGGCGAGTCCGCACAGGGGATTCCTTGACGGAATCGATGACCTGGTGAACGTACGGGTCGTCCTCGGCATAACGGTAACGGTGTAGCAAGATGCGCTTGATGACGTCCTTCAACTCGTCGGCCGCGAGCGAGCGTTTGGCGCTCAGCGGGTCGAAAAGGAGTCGAGGTTCGGCGGGATGGCCCGGACGAATCGGCTGGTCGTAAAGGGTGCCGGCGATGGGGAAAGCGCCGTAGCGTTCATAGAACTTGAGCCGGGTCTTGTTCTGTTTGAGGGCGACCGGGTCTGTTACCTGAGTCGGGTCGTCGGTGGGGACTTCGAGGAAGAGCCCCTGCGCCCCACGCGCCGTCATGTCTTCGCGGAGCGCCTCGTACAACGCGCCCCCAAGGCCACGCCCACGATCCTCCGATCGGGTCACGATAAAGTCGAGATACGCGAAGCCGATCGATTCGAAGTAATCGGCGAGCGCGAATCCGACGACGTGGTCGCCCGGGCCGTGCGCGATCAGGAGGACGGCGGGAACCCCTCGCGCGGCCTGATCGACGAGTTTTCTGGCGATGTAATCGGGGTCTTCGGCGAGTTGCGGGAAGGCGGCGGTGAGCAATGCGTTCACCTCCGTGATCCGTCGGCGGTCGTGCTCGCGGTGGGCTCCTAGAACGTGGCTGATCCGGAACATTCGTTCCCTCGTCGGACTGATCGGCGGATGCAATTGCGGAGCAATCGACATGATAACTCCCGGTCCGTCGGGTGTCAGTGAATCCTTCAGGCTTCTTCCGTCTCCTGGATGAATCAAAAGAATTTTATCGCAGATGAACGCAGATAGGTGATGAGAAGCAAACTTTGAAAGATCAAATTTGTGTAGCGTGTGCCAGGAAAAATTCGTGTTCAGTCATTCCGTGTATCTGATTTGCGTTTATCTGCGACGGCCGCGGCCCATTCCGTTTTCGATGGAGCGATTTCGCGCGACTTCCGACGTCGCTTCAAAGCCTCGCGCGCGATCGCACCGATCGCCTCTTCATACGAAAAACCCGAGGCTCGGGCGGCCCTTGCCCAGCCCGCGTTCGGGCCGATGTCGGGGTTCGGGTTCACTTCGAGAATCATCGGCTCGCCGTTCGCGTCGAGCCGCATATCGACTCGGGCGTAGTCGCGGCAGCCCGTGGCTCGACATGCCGCGACGGCGAGACTGGAAAGACGCTCGGCAAAAGCCGGATCGATCAGGGCGGGACATACCGGGCGGCTGGCGAGATCGGCGACAGAGCCTTCGTCCCACTTCGCCGCGTAGGTCAAGATCGGCCAACGTCCGATCTCCGGTTTGAACACGATCTGAGCGACGGCCAGGGCGCGCGGCTCTGGAAGCGCGATCACGCCGAGGTTGAACTCAGGGCCGGGTAAGTAGGGCTCGACGATCACACCGCAGTCGTAAAGTGATCGGAGGTATTTGACGCGTTCCACAAGCGCTTTCGTATCGGCGACGACGCTGCCTTGGTCGATCCCCAGGCTGCCGTCCTCGGCGTCGGGTTTGACGAGGAGGCACCCGCCGATCCAAGCGATTTGGGGATATTTTTCCCCTTTTTGAGAAGGGGGGGGTAGGGGGGGTGCCGGATCCGACGCGGAACTGGAATCGTCGTCGATATTCGAAAGTTGATTATCAGAATCGACCGCGCTTGATGGTTGCGCCTCCACCCCTCCTAACCGCCCGTTCGCAAGGGAGGGCAACGATCGCGCGAGTGCTTCGGCTATCGGGGCTTCTCGTTCGATCACAATCGAGTTGGTGACGGGAAGCCCAAACCCTCGAAGCAACGCTTTCGCTCGCGACTTCGAGACGCAAGCCGCAAGCGCGTTAACCGGCGATCCCGTGTAGGGCAATCCCATCAACTCGAACAAGGACGTTAAATGCGTCGCCCCCGAACTGATCCCGTTGAAGCCTTCGATCAGGTTGAAGACCAGGTCGGGCTTCGCGAGGGACAACACTTCGAGGAAGTTTTGTAAAGGGGCCTTCGCGGCGACCAGGAAGGGGGTGAAGGATTGCCCTTCCAACGCGATGGCGACCGCGTGGGCCACTTCGACCACGTCGGATTCCGAGGCGGCATCGCGGTGGTCGGGTGGGAGGGCCGGGGCGTTGTAGACCACCGCGACTCGGGGCTTTCGCGCGCTCACCGCGAAAGTCCCAATCGATCGAGGGCTGCGTTCAAGATCCGCCGGATCAGGTCCGCGTGCGACATCCCGTATCCCTTGGCAAGGATGACCAGGTCGGACCAGTCGGGGGCAAGGCCGGGCAGGGGATTGGCTTCGAGGAAATAAGGGGTGTCGTCTCGGACGCGGAAGTCGATTCTTGCCACGTCGCGACAACCGAGAAGCCAGTATGCGGCATGGGCGGCGAGCTCGATCCCCTTGACGAGTTCCTCCGCTAACCTAAGGGGCGTCTCGTATTCGACGCGGACATCCCAGTCGCGTTTCACTTCAATCGAGTAGACAAAATTCGGGTCGCCGGATCTCGGCCGAACTCGCATCAGTCCGAGGGTCTCAATCCCTCTGCCGTTGCCGACGACCCCGACTGTGACTTCGTCTCCCGCGACAAACTCCTCGACGAGGATCGGTTGTTCGTAATCGTGCAGGAGTTCGAGGACTCTCGCCTCGACCTCGTCGCTATTCTGGACGAGGGCATTACCACGAATCCCTTTGCTCGATCCCTCAAACGCAGGCTTCACAATCCATGGAGGACCAAAGGATAACAGCTTGGTAACATCGATCTGTACGCCCTCCTCCTTAAGATTCTGGCGGGTGAAGGTACGCCCTTGAGGGACATCGACCACCCTTTCGACGATCCCCTTTGCCACCGACTTGTCCAGGCATGCGGAAAGCGTGAGAGGGTCGGAGCCGGTATAGGGAATCCCCAGCATCTCCAGCACGGCGGGCACACGCGCCTCGCGACAACGTCCGACCCCTTCGCCTTCGGCGAGGTTCCAGACGAGGTCGACCGGCGTTTCGAGAATCTTCGACAAGAACGCCCGGCCGTCGCCCAGCAAGACGACCTCGTGGCCTTCGCCACGAAGCACGGCGGCAATTGCTTCCACGGTTTCGGGCTTGTCGAATTCTTCAAAACGGTCGTCCGGCCCGTCGTCGGCGCGATGGGCCGGCGCGAGGTCGTAGGCGATCCCGATCCTCAATTCCCCGATCCTTCCTTGGCGGCTTCGTGACCGTTGCCGTTCGCTTGTCCCTTCGACTTCCCATTCGTCGCGGCACGGATCTCGGCGACGGAATGGCTGTTGCCACCGTTACGCGTTCCGTTTTTCTTCGCGGCCGGAACCGGAAGGGTCGCCGCGCCGCCGCCATTCTCAGTCGCTCTGGCACGACGTCGCGCGATCCGCGGCGTATTCTCCGGCACGAGAACTTCATTCTGTCCTTCGAGCAACGCACTGACGCCTTGCGTGACCACATGGCTCGGAGCTTCCGGCGGCTCCCCGGTCGGATGATAATGGATGATCATCCCTTCGTAATTGCGAAGCACCACCGAATCGTTCGACGCCGAGAGCAGATAATTGGGAGAGAGCGGGATTTTGCCGCCGCCGCGAGGCGCGTCGACGACGTAGGTCGGAACGCCCAGGCCCGAGATGTGACCTCGAAGTCCTTCGATGATCTCGATCCCCTTCCAGACCGGCGTGCGGAAGTGGCCCGCGCCGGTGACGGGGTCGCAGTGAAATAGGTAGTAGGGCCGCACCTTGATCCGCAGCAACGCTCGGCAAAGTTCTTTCTGAGTCGCCAGGCTGTCGTTGACCCCTTTGAGGAGGACTGCATGGTTATTGATCGGCATCCCGCGAAGGCGGATCCGGTCGCAGCCTCGCTTGACCTCCGGGGTGACTTCCCTGGGATGGTTGAAGTGCGTCTGAATCCAGATCTTGTCGGAGAGCGACAGGACGCCGAGCAATTCGTCGTCGTCGAGTTTCTGCGGCAAGGTCACCGGCACGCGGGTTCCGATCCGGATCACGTCGAGGTGGGGGATCGCATTCAGTGACCTGACGAAGAACTCAAGCTTCTCGGTCGGGAGCGTGAGCGGATCGCCTCCCGAAAGGATCACGTCTCGGATCTCATGGTGATTGCGGATATATTCGACCATCCGGTGGTCGTCTCGACTCACCGAGTCCCACCCGCCCCGCTTCATCGTGGCGCGCTTTCGTGTGCAGAACCGGCAGTACATCGTGCAGACGTGCGTCGTCACGAGCAGCGCGCGGTCCGGGTATCGGTGAGTGAGTCCGGGGACCGGGGAGTCTTTCTCCTCGTCGAGCGGGTCGTCCTCGCCGTCCTCTCCCTTCGCGCCGGCGAGTTCCTCGGGCGCGGGGAGCGACTGGAGGCGGATCGGGTCGTGCGGGTCGAACGGGTCGATCAGGGAGAAGTAGTACGGCGGAATCGCCAGCTTGTAAGTGGCCTGAAGGGTCTCGATCGCCGCGGTCTCGACTTCGGAGAGAGGAAGTAGACCGGCAAGTTGCTTGGGGTGGCGGATCGCATGTTGCGACTGCCAGCGCCAGTCGTTCCAATCAGTCTCGGGGACGTTCGCCCAGGCGGGGTGGCGGCGGGACTTGTCGGGAGTCAGACTGGGAGGTTCGTCGCCATCCCCGAACTCGACTGCGTTGGGGATGGAGACGCCTGTGCTCTGGGAACTCGCGGAGTCGGCCATCGCGTTCCAGATCCTCGTATTGAGGTGGTCTTGGGGACCGCACGATCGTCCGGACCCCGATAGGTTTGTGGGATTCTAAGCAAACATTCAAACCAGACAAGAGGAAACCCGTCTCTGTCGACGCGAAGTTCCAAAGTATTTCCGAAGGAGTCGGTTCGACCGGCAGGGTCCACTCAATTTTCCGAGAGCCCGCCTCGATCGTCGGCCGGCATTCCAGACGCTCACGGCCCTTTGAAATTCTCTCACGTTGAGATTCTCGTATGCATGGAAACCCACGCTTGCTCGTGATCGGCGCCCACCCCGACGACGCGGAATACAAGGCCGGCGGCCTCGCCGCGCTCTACCGCGACCGGGGTTTCGAGGTCATGTTCGTGTCAGTGACCGACGGAGGAGCCGGCCACCATGAAATCTCCGGTCCACCTTTGGTCGCGATCCGCAAGGCCGAGGCGCAAGCCGCCGCGGCAACCCTCGGCCTCACCTACCAAGTCTGGGACAACCCCGACGCGGCACTCGAACCGAATCTAGTCCGCAGGGAACAGGTCATCCGGTTGATAAGAACCTACCGGCCCGACCTGGTTTTGACGCACAGGCCCAACGACTACCACCCCGACCATCGCGTGACCAGCCAGCTCGTGCAAGATGCGGCCTATCTCCTGACGGTTCCGGCAGTTTGCCCGGACGTCCCCCACCTCCCGAAAGACCCGGTGATCGCCTACCTCTCGGACGATTTCACAAAGCCCTACCCGTTCGACCCGGCGGTGATCCTGGACATCGAGACCGTCTGGAATTCCAAAGTGTCTTTACTGCACGCCCACGCCTCGCAGTTTTACGAATGGTTGCCCTTTAACACAGGAACCCTCGAAGAGGTGCCGGTGACGGAGGACGAACGCTTCGGCTGGCTTTCGGAAAAACTCGCCAAAATGTCCATTCAGCTCGCGGACCGCCTCCGTTCTCGGCTGATTTCCATCCACGGTGCCGAGCGCGGACGCTCGGTCCAGATGATCGAGGCGTTCGAGCCATGCGAATATGGTGCCCCGCTCGACGATACGGCCAGGGCTCGGCTGTTTCCTTTTCACTGACGGGAAGAGCGAAGACGGATGACGGACGATGGATCGCATCGTTCCCCTGGTCACCGGTGATCGGTCATTCGCGATTCGTCATTTTTCTCGTTCCCTTTCTGCCGGGGCGTGACTTAGCCTGCCCCGCGCGTGTAAGATCGCGTTCCGTGGAGGCGGGTCCTGTCGAGCGTGTCCGGACCGGCTCGCCCGCTCTCTCATGCCGGAGTTTCACCGTTGGATGCCGTCACGCGACTCCTGAGCGACCTCGTCGCGATCCCGAGCGTCAACCCGATGGGCCGAACATTGAGCGGGTCGGCCTATCTCGAAGCCGGGATGACCGCCTACCTCTTGCGCTGGTTCGAGGAACTCGGGGTGCCCTGCGTGCGGCAGGAAATCGCACCGGGGCGCGAGAATCTGATCGCCCGGTACTCTCAGAAAGGCGCGTCGCGAACCCTGCTATTCGACGCGCACCAGGACACTGTGCCGACCGACGGGATGTCCATCGACCCGTTCGCCGCGACGATCGAAGGTGGCAAGCTCTTCGGTCGTGGTTCGTGTGACGTCAAAGGGGGAATGGCGGCGATGCTCACCGCGTTCGCCCGGCTCGTCCGCGAAAAGCCCGCGAACTCGGCCGCCGTCGTCATGGCTTGCACGGTTGACGAGGAGTTCACGCACAAGGGGTCGTCGCGGTTGGCGGTTACCGACCACGGCGCGGATTTCGGGATCATTGCCGAACCGACCATGCTTCAGGTGGTGAACTGTCACAAGGGTGCCGTTCGCTGGAAGATCCGGACGACGGGTGTCGCCTGCCACAGCTCGACGCCGAACCTCGGCCGGAATGCAATCTACGCGATGGGGCCGATCATCGCCGCCCTTGCCGATCATGCCGAGGAGCTTTCACACGACCCTTCCCACCCCGTGCTCGGTTCACCGAGCCTTTCGGTCGGAAGGATCGAAGGGGGCCAGAGCGTCAACGTCGTGCCGGATTGGTGCGAGATCGAGCTTGATCGCCGAGTCATCCCCGGCGAGCGGCCGTCGGAATGTATCGCGAGGACGCGACGGTTCCTTCAAAGTCGGATCGGCAGTCTTGATGCGGTTGAGTTTCTTCCCCCTTGGGTCCAGATGCCGGCTCTTTCGGGCGAACTACCCGGCACGAAGCCGCTTGCGGAAGCCGTCAGCGCCGCCGTCGCGACGGTCACCGGCTCGACCCCTCAACTCCATGGCGTTCCCTACGGCACGGACGCCGGCCCGCTCGCGGAGGCCGGCTTGCCCTGCCTGGTGTTCGGTCCGGGAGACATCGCGCAAGCCCACACCAAGGACGAATGGGTCGAGCTCGATCAAGTGCGGACCGCCGCGGACGCCTATTTCGCCATCGCAAGGGAACTCGGGCGTTAAGCGTTGGCGCGAGAAACTCGAACCGGCCGGTCTTCGGCGAGTCGATACCCGCGAAGACCGACCGTTTTTGTTCGAGGGAATTTCGCGCGACGATCTCAGAAGACGTCGAGGGCGAAGTGATAGCCCGAGTAATATTTCATCTTGTTCAGGCCGTGCCAGTTGTTGGGGTGACGGAATCCGAGGATTCGCGACCCGCCGTAGTAGTTGCGGTAGTACGGCCCCTGGACTTGCGGCACAATCCGCTGTTCGCGGGGGTAGAGGTAGTGGCCGTCGTACAGGGATTTGTACTCGTGGCCGTTACCGGGAACCTGGGGCGGGGTGTAGGGCCAGTGCAGGTAGTCGTTCCAATCCTGCGCTTTGGCCGACCCGACTCCCGCGAAACCGAACAACGCCGCCGTCAGGGCGAGCGCCTTGAATCCTTTGCAAAGCGACACGATCCACCTCCGTGCTGGAACAGTATCCGAGTCCAAGGTCAGCATGACACATCGGTTTTCGTCGCGGGCGGAATCGTGAAAAGTTTCTTGCGATGAAGGCGGGGTTCTCTCGGTCACGGAAACCCTGAGGGTCACAACGAGTTCCACGGAAAAGGAGCCCGGCGCGGTTCGTCGGGAAAACGATGATTCCAGAGCAAATGCGGGTGGTGTCGGCGTTGATGCTCGGGATTGGCCTGGCGGGATCTTGCTCGGCTCTCGGACAGAGCGCGACGGTCGAGCCCGAGGAAGCCAGGCTCAAGGCGCATGTGGTGACTCTCGCCTCGCCGCGGTATCAGGGAAGGCGAGGGGCAGGGGGGATCAAGGCGGCTGAATACGTCCTCGAGAATTTTCGGAAGCTCGGACTCAAGCCCCTTTTTAACGGCAAATACATTCAGGAAATCCCCTCGCGCGAGGGTAAGGAGCCGATCGGCCGCAACGTGGGCGCCTGTTTACACGGAAGCGATCCCAAGCTGCGAGACGAATGGGTGGTCGTGTCGGCCCATTTCGACCACCTTGGGATGCGTGGCGAAACCATGTTTCCGGGGGCGGACGACAACGCCTCGGGCGTCGCCATGCTCCTCGAATCGGCGCGCTCTTTCGTCGAGGCGAAGGAGCCGCCGAGGCGAAGCGTGATGTTCATCGGCTTCGACCTTGAAGAGATCGGTCTCTTCGGCTCGCGCTATTTCGTGGAGCACAGTCCCGTGCCGCTCGCGAAAATCGCGCTTTTCCTGACCGCGGACATGATTGGACGGTCGTTGGGAGGGGTTTGCGAGAGTCAGGTCTTCGTGATGGGCTCAGAGTACGCGCCGGGGCTTCGGCCATGGCTCGACCGGGCGGCGAAAGGGCAGGCTGTGACAGTCGGGCTCCTGGGCAGCGACATCCTCCTGCTTGACCGTAGCGACTACGGCCCGTTCCGTTCGCGGAAGGTCCCGTACCTTTTCTTTTCGACGGGAGAAAACCCGCTCTATCACTCGCCGCGGGATGTCGCCGAAACGATCAATTACCCGAAACTGGCCGCCATCAGCCGGGTGATGTATCGGGTTGCGAGGGATGCCGCGTTCTCGAAAAAAGTCCCGTCGTGGAGCCCCATCCCCGATCATTCCCTGGCCGAGGCGACGACGATCCGCGACGTCTTGAACACCCTCTTGAAACACCGAGAGGCGCTGAAGATCAACGGCTTTCAGACCAGGCTCATGACGAACTCACTGGAATCGCTCGACACGATCGTGAAGCGAGGATCGTTCACGGTTGAGGAACGAACCTCCTATATTCGCGTCGCGCGGATTATCCTGATTTCGCTATTTTGATGTCCTCAACGCTTCAGATGCAAATCGTTCGTGAGTGATTTCGCATCACATTCAAGGGTGGGCGGGGGCATTGGGAGCGCGAAAGATTTTCAAGCCCGGGTTGACCTCGACGGGGTTTCCGAAGCGTCCCGGGCGAAGGAACTGATCGAGGTCGATGCCCGGGGGCTTTGGGATCTGCGGGTTGTTCAAGTTCTTCCGTGGTTTCGACAAATCGTCGGCCCGTTGCGCAAGGTATTTGCCCCAGCCCTGCGCGGGCCGCGGCGCGGCCGTCAGTGAAATCACCGCGGGAGTGACCTCGAACCGCGTGGCGACTTGTTTGTCCTGCTCGACAAGATAATCGATCGGTTCCCGTGCGCGGTCCCACTCTCCCCGGGCGAGCAGGATTTGCGCTCGAAGTGCCAGCAGGGCCATGCGTTGATCGGGGAGCTCGGTCAATTCGTCGAGTCGTTCAAGCGACCTCAACGCCGAGGAATAGTCGTCGAGGAGCATATCGAAGTAGAGTCGACACTCTTGAAAAAATCGAGCGAGTCGCGGGTCCGCGGCGTCGGGTTCGCAGAGGGGTCGTGCCGTTCTCGCCAGTCGTCGAAGCCGAAAGACCGTCTCATGATTGGACGCGACCTCGCCCGGAACCAGGAAAAGTGTGGGCCTTGTCACGGGCTTGCCGAGGACGGCGACCGGAAGGAGTAACGTCCCGAGAATTCTTCGCGAGGTGTCGCGCAAAAGAGTCAACCAGGCAATTCGGGCGGCGTCGTCCGGCACGAAAGGGGCCAGCCTGTCCTTGGGATAATCCCAGAAGGCGACCACACCCGCAGGCCCCAGCCGTAGCCCTAACGTCTTGCTGTTCGGCGAGAGACCGAGCGCGCCGACGTAGACCGTTCTGTCGAGAGGATGAGAACGTGCCAGGGTCTCGGGATTGCGGGGAAGGCTCCAGACGATGCTCGACGCCTGCCCCTCCTGCTCCCTCGCATAGAAGAGGTCAACCCCTTCGCGATCCAGGGCATAGGTCAGGTTTTGAAGCGGCCGTCCCCGTGTGACCGGGTCCGTCTCAAGGGCGAGCCGGTTTTCCAGGTTCCCGGTCCGCGAGTTCAGTCGAAGGTAATCGATGGTTCCTGACCCAAGCCCGTTGCGGACGGAATTC
>JAYUFP010000575.1:0-4902 GCA_043738665.1 Isosphaeraceae bacterium | reverse complement strand
CGCCGAGGACCGTGAGCTTGAATTGACGGTGGAAATTCAACGAGCGCGACGGATGGAGCGTGACAGTCTTCTTCGCGGCGTCGTACTCCGCCAACGCGATCGCGATGCGGTGGCCACGCGGATCGATGAGTATGTAGTTGTTCACGTTTGTAGCCGTCGACGGGTCGAGCGGTTGATCGAACGTCAGAACGACGGTCGTCGGCATCCAGTGAATCCCGTAACGGCTCAGCCCAACCACTTTCGGACCGTCGCCGTTGGAACTTCCCGCCGTCGCGAGACTGGCGACCGCCGTACTCGTCAGTCTTCCCGAGGAGAGCGACGTCACCTGTACGGTGATAGTGCCGTTACCGATCGCGGAGAGGTCGGCCTGAACCAGGATCGCGCCTTGCGAGAGCCCCGGGAGTCGGAAAATCGGGATGGTTTGCGTGGGAAGGCCATCGAGACCGAGCAGGTTCGCGGTTACCGGCCCGGTCGTTCCGGTGATCGTCGCCGTATAACTGTCCTCGGCGTTTCCGGTGTTATTGACGTTCAACAGCAACGTCGTCAAACCTGGCTTCGCGAGCGTCGTCGCGACGGGGCTGAGAGAGGTGCTCATGCCCTGCGTGGAAGGGATGGTGAGCGCGGAGGCGGCGTGATTGTTGACCTTGGAATTGCCGCGCGAGGTCGCGATGACCATCAATGTCAGATCGCCTTGCACCGCGAAGTTGACGGCGGTGGTCATGATGGGCACAGCCTGCGAGGCCCCCGGCGCGAGAGTGACCTGAATGGTCGATAACGTCGACACAAGCGCCGCGGGGCCGGCGAGGGCGACGTCGAAAGTATCTGTTATCGTTCCCGTATTCTTCACCGTGAGCAGAAGGGAACTGCCTGGAGTCGCGTTGTTTGGAGAGAGTGTCAGACCTACTCCATTCGCGGCGACGGTCAGGGTGCCGCTGACGCTTCCCGTAACCGTTGGCTGGGCCTTTGACCTTGCCGTGACCGTGAAAGCAAGGTTGCCCGGCAATGTCCCCGGCGCGGGGGTCAGGGTGAAGGCGACGTCGCGGAAGTTGCTCACGCCTGGCGGCACGTCGATGAAGGACTCCGCGAACGTGATCGAGACGCCGGGGGGTAGGCCGGACGCGGACAAGTCGAAGGTCTCTAGAGCGCTGCCGGTGTTGGTGATACGAACGACATAGCGAGCGGAAGTCCCCTGACCCGCGCTGGCCTGGCCGGGCGTGAGCGTCGCAACGATCCCATGGGCATCCGTGTTGGCGAACACCGAGGCACCTTCCAGCGTCAACGTCCCCTGGACCTGGTCGATGGCCCTTGTACCCGCTCTGGCCGTGATCGTGAATCCGTAGCTCGCCAGAGCGGAGAGAGAATCCGACGTCAGAGTAAACGGTACATCAACGCTCCCATTGGCCGGGACCGTCACTGAGGCTTCCACGTTCGACCAGGATGCCGGCACTCCCATCATCGCCAGTGCATACGTCACGGCCGCGTTCGTCGGGTTCGCGACTTTTAACGTGTAACTCGCCGACGCGCCGGGCTGCGCTGTCCGCGAGCCCGGGTCGAGGCCCAGAAGGTGAAGTCCGGAAACCTCAAGCGAGGGAAGGGCGAAGGCACCGGCCGTGCCCTGGCTCGTGAAGGAGACGGAGCCATTGAGGGCGATCGGTAGCGTTTGACCCGGCTTCAGGTTCGTGACGATGGACTGCCAGGTGATCGTGCGAGCGGCCGACGTCAGGTTCAGGTTCCAGACGTAGGTATCAAAGTTGGCATCGGCGATGATCTGAGAGGGCTGCAAGCTGAACGATCCTGGGACAATCGTCACGCCGGTGTTCTTGGGGATGTCCACCCGAGCGGTGGCGGGGATCGCGGCGGTGGCGTTGATCTGGTAGACGATCAACCCGCTTGGGCTGCTTGTGTAAACGAAGTTGCCCTGGCCGTCGATGTTCGCGACCCCGGCGGGAATGCTCGTGTTGCTGGTGCCAAGGTTTGTCGGGTTGTTGGCATCGACCAGGAAGAGAGCCGCAGGATCCGACGGGCTCCCATTACCGCTGGAGAATCCGAAGAGTCCGTTGCCCAACGAGGTCGTGTATTGGCTGTAAGGACCGATGGACGGACGATTCAGGGTTTCCGAGTGGAGCAATACGGGGTTCCGCGGGTCCGAGACGTCAAGGGTTGCGAGCACGGTGTTCCCGAGGAAGTCGCGTGTGGTGAAATCCCCCCAGCCCATCGTGGAGCCGGTGGCGAACGCCCGGTTGCCCGCGACCGAAAGCCCCACCGCCGCCAACGTGCCGGGGATGACGAGTGTCCGAATAATCGACATGTGTTTCGGATCGCTGATGTCCACTACATGAACGACGCCGGAGCCGGTCTGGGTGTCGGTCCCTTTGGCGGTGCTTCCCGCGACAAGGAGCGTATTCGCATCAACCTGCACCAATTCCCAGAGGTTCCCGTCCCCTCCCGAATTGTCAACGTTTTGGAACTGGCCTATGCCGTCGTTGTTCGTACCGTAGGTGTTGAGGAGGACCCCGTCGAGGTGGGGAGATGCTGGATTGGAGACGTCAACCGAGAGCAGGTCGCCTGTCTGATAGGTGATGTCGTTGTTTCCGAGCAGGTACGTGATGCTCCAGATCGAAATGAACACATGGGTGTCCGTGACGAGCATATGTTGCCCGACGCTATAGGGAATTCCCGGCGTCGTCCCCAGGAGTTGGGGATTTGTGGGATCGGCCAGTGAATAGACCGAGACGGTGATCCCGTTCGCGCCACCGCCTCTGCTCAACCCGTAGAGCTTGTCGCCTCGGATTTTGAGAATGTCGACCCTGGTACCCGCGGTGTGCAGCAACAAGGGAGAGGCCGGGTTGGTGACGTCGTAAACGTTGATGCCGCTCGTCCCGCTCTCGTAAACGAGATGGCCGTTCAGTACCATTCCGGCACCGCCGGGGACGTCCGTCTGTGATATCACCCCGAGCGGCCCGACGAGTGATGCCGTCGCTTGTACTGTCAGCGTGTCGGTCACGGTGCTCGTGCCGGGGGGCAGCAGGTCGCGATCGACGGAAAGGGAGCCGGAAACCGGCGAACCGATCAGAAGCGTCCCTTGTCCTGAGCCCCCCGGAAGGGGAGTGCCGTCCATCGTCGTGAGCGTGACCTGGATCGTGTCATTCCCGAGGGCGAACCCCGTCGTGTCCAGCGTGCCAAGGGCCACCGTGGTGATCGAGGTCAACACGCCGAGCGTGACATTCACCGGCTGCGACGTGAACACGACCTGATTCGCCGCGTCATGGACTACGAATGTCGCGCGGGCGGTCTGCTCGCGATTGACGGCGTTCAGCACCCGCGCCGACACATGGACTTGCCCACCGGCGTTGATGAAGGTGGGGTCGGTCGTCACCGAAATCACCGAGACGAACTCGGCCCGCGCTGTGAAGCTGCCGGTCGCGGTCGCCGTCACGCCGGCTGCCTCCTGGGCCGTCGCGCGGACCCGGAAACTCAAAGCCGTGATGTCGGCGGTGGCGTCGGGCGTCAGCGTGACCGTGATGGCCGTCGAGACCGCCCCCGGCGCTAGAGTGATTTGGCCTTGGTTGAACTGGCCCGTCAGGCCCGGAGAGAGCCCTTCGAGGCTCAGAACATAGGTCGTCGGAGTATTCCCTAGGTTTCGCAAAACGAGTGTGAACGTCGCGGGAGTGTTTGGCTGCGCGACCTGGCTGTTCGTCACGAACGACAGCTGAAACCGGTGTTTCGCCAGGTCCGACAGCAACCCGCTCAGGTTATCGAGGACCGCGCCCAGGCTAGACACCGCCGTCTGGACGACCGCCGCTGTGGTCGCGGCATCGAGCGGCCCCCGCGTCGCGGTGATGATACCCGCCAGTGAAGCCAAGTTCGGGTCGCTTCCCACCTGCGCGATCACGCTATCCAAGCTCGCGAGTGCCTGGCTCTTGAAGACCGGATTCGTAGGGCTCTGGACCAAGTTTGTCAGCGCCGTGCTCAAATCGCCCAATCGGGCCGCGAGCCCTCCGTCGCCGATCTGATTCGCGGCGTCCGAGGCGTTCGCGATCGCATCGGCTCCGGGGACAACCACACCGACGGGGATCGTCAGCGTCTGCGTCGAGGAGGAGGGGCCGAAAGTCGCCGTGATTGTGGTGGTCAGATGGCTGTTCAGCGGCGTCGAGGCCGCGGGGGTGACGGTGACGGTTTCCGTCATCGACTGGCCCGGCTGAAGCGAGACCGGGGTCAGGCCGGTCAGGGTCAGGCCCGTCGGCAGGCTCGACGTCAGCGTGACGTTGTTCTCCGGCACATTCCCCGCGTTGGTGATTGTGAGCGTCTCAGTGACCGGAGTGCCGGTCGTGGTGTTCAATGACGTCGGGTTGCCGGTCAGGGTCAGGGCGTCGATCGCGGGGACGGTCAACGTGACGATCTGTGTCTTGGTGATGGCGGAATTGGTCGTGCTGGTAGCCGTGATATTGAAAGTGAGGATCGTGCCGGGCGGCGGGATCGGCTGACCGATATTCGGCTGCAAATAGACGCCGACAACCCCCGTCTGCCCGGCTGGGACGGTGTCGCTTGTATTGCTGTTGAAGAGCGTGAAGCCGCTGGGAATATTGGCGAACGTCAGTTTGTACGTGTCGGCGGCCGGGCCGAGGTTCTGGATTGTAGCGCGAAACGCGGTGGGAAGCTGCGCGCCGTTGTAGGACACGGTGAAGATCGGGTCCGGCGCGACGGTGAACGCCAGACCCGGTTGCGTGGGCGTGATCGTCACGTTGACGACACTCTGGGCGACGAGGTCGGGGCTCTTGGTCGATCTAGCGATGACCTGAATCGGGTACGTGCCGCCCTGAAGGCCAGGAGCGGGCGTCGCCGTGACCTTTCCGCTTGCGTCGATCGTCACCATCCAGCCGACCGGGGCGTTGGCGGTGAGGT
>JAYUFP010000574.1:0-4910 GCA_043738665.1 Isosphaeraceae bacterium | reverse complement strand
CGGACCCGAACACCCTGCTGGTCCGCTCAGTTGCCCTTCCTTTCTACAAGGAACTTCACCTTCCCCTGCCCCCATTCGGAAAAGTTAAGCGCGCGCTCGACGCCTTCCGACCCGACGTCGTCCAGATCGCGACGGAGGCAACTCTTGGCTTGACGCTCCTGAGACACTGTTCATGGAACAACATCCCCGTCGTGTCGAGCTTCCACACCAACTTCGATCAATATAGCGACCACTACCGGGTCGGCTTCCTCAAAGGGACGATCTGGCGCTACCTGCGCTGGTTTCACAACAAGACGCGTGAGACATACGTCCCCTCGCGTGCCACGATCGCCGACCTGGAATCGCGAGGGTTTGAACGGTTGGTCCTCTGGCCCCGAGGAGTCGACTCTCAAACCTTTCGGCCCGATAGGCCCGGACGTGAAGTTGTTCGCGAACGCCTCGGATTCGCCTCGGACGACGTCGTGGTAACCTACGTGAGCCGGATCGCCGCCGAGAAGAATGTGGAATACCTCGCCGACGCCCTCCAGCTCGTTGCCGAATCGCACCCCAACGCCCGGTTCCTGTTTGTCGGCGACGGTCCGGAACGGGCCAGTCTTGAAGCCAGGATGGGTCCGAACGCCCGGTTCGTCGGATATCGCTCCGGAGACGACCTCGCCGACCACTATGCGGCGGGCGACCTCTTCGCGTTCACGAGTCTTACCGAAACGTTCGGAAACGTCGTCCTCGAGGCGATGGCTTCCGGAATGCCGGTGGTCGCGATCAAGGCAGGAGGGGTCGGCGAGATCGTCCGTCCCGGAGAGTCCGGGGAACTAGTCGACCGCGATCAACCCTACGCCGAGTTCGCCGAGGCCGTCGCCCGGCTCATCGATGATCGAGTGTGCCGAAAGTCACTGGCCGCCGGGGCACTCGCCCACGCGAGGAGTCAGAGCTGGGGCGAGATCATGGAAACCTTGCGGACCCGTTACGACGCCGTGATCGGTCAAGGCGTGCCCAGCCGGTAAATCGTGAACCTTTCGGTGAGTTCGCCCGAGAATCCCCAGGGAATTTGGCCAAAATCGCCTCCGTAAAACCGGAAGCCCGCCTCACGATTCCAGGTCGTGAACGAGAGCGGTCCGTGCGGAACCTCGAACTCCGAGATCCTTTGCGCCCGGCTGAGGACCACGGGGTGGATGAACTGTTTGTCGGCACGGAGCGGAACGATCACGATCGTGCCTGGAGGAGAGTCGAGGCGACGGGCGTCCCACGCCTTGAACCCCGCCCGCTCGGCATAGTATTGCCAGCCCCAGTGCCCGGCGAACATCACCGTAGGCTTTCCCGGCCCAAAAGATTGCGATGCGATCGCTTGCGCTATGACCTCGTAATATTTTGCCCAGTGCCAGTCGGCCAAGGCGAGAAAGGCGCTCAAAGTCAGTGTGACGACCGCGGTCGCACTCAGGGCGATTCGCCGTCGGTGCTCCGCCGCGACACTCCCGATCAGCCAAATCGCCAGCGGAGGCTGGATCGGCAGGAAGCTTCGAACGGCCACGAAAGGCCCGAATAAGATGACCACCGCCGCGCCTGAGACGATCCAGGTTCCCAGGAAAAAACGCGGGTCGAACGAACTCGACGGCCACGAACGGAACGGCCGGAGGATGCCGGCCAGGCTATATGTTCCGAGAAACATCGCGACTAGACAGACCGGTGTGACAATCGGCAAGCGGTTCATGGGTGCCGAGCGGAGTAGCCAGAAGGCAGTCATCGCCGCCCCGAGGGCCAGCAACGCCGGGCCGATTGTCCGTCGACCATGCCAGGGAACGGCGAGCCAGACGGGGAAGGTCATCGCCAGGATCGCCGTCATCGTCAATGTCCGCTCGACTGTCTGCGGAAGCAACGACGTCTGGAGTTTGGACAGGAACGTCATTCCGGAATCGACTTGCGATGTCCCGTAAATCGCCCGGCTGAGTGCCTGCCAGCCGAAAAGCACGGCAATCGGCCCCAGCGCGGCGAAAGCCGGTCCCCAGCGTCGGGACGTCATCGCCGCGACCAGGAAGACCGGGACGATGGCGACCGCCGGGAACTTAATCGCCACCCCCATCGAGGCAAAAGCCATCGACGCGAGGAGTATTCGCGGCGGCGATTTGCCGGATAGAGATCGCGCCAGGAACTCGACGCTGGCGCAAAAGCATGCAAGAAGCGGCACGTCGAGCATCAGGTTCATGCCGACGACCACCGCAGGCCCGCCGATCACTAACAAAACCGTGAGCAAGCCGGCCGACGCCCAGCGCTCGCCGAGATGGAAAACGGCCCAAGTCGCCAGCAACAACCAGGGAATCATCGACAAATGCAGAATAATAACATTCTCACCCGCGAAAAGCATGATCAATGCAAAATAGTAGCTCAGCAGCGGGGGACTGATGCTGACGTTGTAGGTTCGTTCGGGAATCTGCTGCCAGTTCAGGATGCCGCCATAAGGGTCCAGCGGATGGGCGACGATCTGTTTCGCGACTTCAAGGTACAGCGTGTCGTCCACATGGACCGGTTTGGCCACGTTCGCGAGACCTACCGACAGCCCGAGACCAAGGGCGGCCCAGAGTTTCCATGACTCAGCGAGTTTCAAGGTCGGGCGCTCCCGGCGGCGAACGTCGGCTCCAAGAGAAACCGGAACGCCCGGTCATTCCAGCATTCCATGGCTCTTCGCGAACTCAAAGCGATCGGGCCGCAGCGCGAACCAGACTCCGGCGACGCGGACCGTGCGATAGCCCCGGCGGAGAACATAGTCGTCCAGCGCGCGCTTTTGTGTCGCTGGATATTTCACCTCGAAGAAGGGGCTCTTGAGAACGATCAACGCGGGAGGATGTGAGTCAAGCTCGCTCCGGTAGTGGTCGGCCGAGACGAACGGGCGAAGTGCGGGCAGTTCGCCGAAGATCCGTTCCGAGTCGAATCCCCCGGGGTCGGTCGTGTTGAACGAGAGGAAGAACGTGTCGAGCCGACGGATCGGATGATAGGGAGGCGAACCGACAACGCGGTCATCGGGAGTTGAGATTGTGTTCATCCATGCGATGAGCTTGTTTTCAGTTCGCGCCGTTCCCGCCGTCGCCCAGAACCGCGCGATCTGAGCGGAACCCGCGACCGAAACGATGCAAGCCGCGACAAAGACAATCGAACGCGCTCGCCCTAAACAGGCCGAGAAGATCGGCCCGAGCGATGGCGCGAACGCCGATGCGAAGAGAAACCAAGAAGCGTAGTATTGCTTATAAGGGTAAGTGACAAGAACCGCTTGCATCAAGAGCCAGGCGGCGACGGCGGGTTCGAAGGGGCCGGTCAGCTTTCGTCGATGAACGCAAACGAAGCCCCAGGCTCCGAAAGCGGCCATGCTCAGAAAAAAAAGGGGCCGGAGCATAAGGATCGTCTTGAGCAGACCGAACCCGAACCCCGCATGCGCATTGCTTACCGCATGATACCGGCCGAGAAGCAGGATCGTTCGATCGAGCGCGACTCCATGGGCGAGGAGAGAGGCGAGGAAGACGCAGACCGCGATGCCCACCCCTGCCAGGTAGGCCATTCCGGAACGCACGAATCCGCGCCACGATTTGAAGTCAATCGCCATCGCGAAGAGTGCGATCAACGGCGGGACGAACACCGTTTTGGGAGCGAGAACCGCGGCGGCGATCGCGGACGCCGCGCCGAACTCAACCAGGCGGCGGTAGGCACGAATGCCGCCACAGAGTCGCGCCGTCGCCCAGACGATCGCGGCGTATCCCCAGCCGTCGACCCGAAATTCGACGAGGTCGTCGAGGATATACGGGTTGAAGGCGACGAACGCGACGGCGAGCCAGGCCCAGCGGCGATCGGTCCCATCGGCAAGGCTTTTTCTTCCCAGGACGATCATCCCGGCAAGGAAAAGCAGGTTCCCCGTCGCCGTCAGCAGTCGAAGCGCCCTGATTCCATCGACGGGGTCGGAGATCGCCCGCATTACCGGCGAAAATAACACGAAATAAGGGGGATGAACCTCGAAGAAGTCAGAATAGGGACGGAGTCCTTGCGCCGTGAGCCAGATGGAGTGGGCTCGGAGGACTTCGTCGTAGTCGTACCCCTTGGAGAAGGCCCCGACCGTCCAGGCAACGAGGCCGGCGAGGGTCATGACCACGAGACAGATCACCTCAACGACGTCCCCCACGCTGCGGGTCGGCTCGTGTTCGCTCGCGACAAATTGTGGCGACTGGCTCGCTTCGGCCACCGACATACGCGAACCGTCGCCTAAGGGTGTTGTGAGGGTTCGTTTCGGAAGTCCGCAGACTTCGTGGAAAGATCGAGGCGGCGGCCGGCCGGGTCGAAGAGCCGATCGGAGCGCAGGCCCCAGACGTGAAGCCGAAACTTCAGGGCCGTCGCGAGCACGCCGAAGCCGTAAATCACCGAGCGTCGGAAGTTGATCGACGACGCTTCGGCAAAGTAGCGGGTCGGGCAAGAGATCTCGCCGATCCGGAAGCCGAACGCGACCGTCTGGGCGAGGACCTCGTTGTCAAACACGAAATCGTCGGACCCTTCTTCCAGCGGCAGACGCTCAAGGACATCTCGCGAAAACGCGCGATAGCCTGTGTGAAATTCCGAGATCTTGACGCCAAGCAGGATATTCTCGACGAACGTGAGAAAGCGGTTCGCCACGTACTTGTAGCGCGGCATTCCGCCCTTCAGCGCCCCGGTTCCGAGAATTCGCGAACCGAGGATCACGTCGAACTCGCCGGAGGCCACCAGCCATGCCATCGCGCCGATCAGGCGGGGCGAATACTGGTAATCGGGGTGAAGCATGACGACAATCTCCGCGCCGCGGCGGAGCGCCTCGGTGTAGCAGGTCTTCTGGTTGCCGCCGTAACCGCGGTTTCGGGGATGGACGAGGTACGGAATCCCCAGGCGCACGGCTTGCTGGACGGTGT
>JAYUFP010000573.1:0-4910 GCA_043738665.1 Isosphaeraceae bacterium | reverse complement strand
GGTTGGCCGGGGTGCCTTTCCTGGCCGAGAGTTCTTACAATCCAGAGTAGAGTCTGACAGCATTCGGAGGAGCGACGCCCCGCCCCAACCTGGTGTCGGACGTTGAGGTAGCACGACCATGGCGGCCGCCCCGATCAAATTCCGGTGTTTTCGGTGCAACCAGTTGCTCGGCGTCGCCCGGTCGAAGGCGGGGACCGTGGTCGCCTGTCCCAAGTGCCAGGTCGAATTGCTCGTCCCCGAGCCGGAGGACTCACAGGGGCGAACCCCCGAAACGTCATCGACCGGGTCAACGGACGGCGGGATCGCGTTCGACGTTCTCAACATTCGCCCGGAAGACATCCGGGTCGAGCCGGGATCGAGCCCCGTTCCCGCATTCCTGTCGCCGCCGACTTCCGTCGTGATTGAGCTTCCGCCCGCGAGTCGCTCGGCCGAAGAGAGCGTGATGACCGTGGAAACGCCCTGGCCGGTGGCGGAACCTACCCCCCGACCCGCACGACCGGAACCGCCTCCGACCCCGCCACCGATTTCCCTCATGCAACCGCCTCCGGCTCCGACTCGTTCCGTGGTAGAGGTTCCGTCACTCTCCGGAATCCAGATCGACTCGTCACCGGCGTCGATGCGTCCTCGACTGGCTTCGACCCCGACCTTCCGATCGCGGGACCTGGTTTTGCCCCGTTCGATCGTGGCGTCCTGGTCGTTGCTCGTCCTGTTTGCCGTTGCATTTGCGTTCATGGCCGGACTGCTCGCCGGACACTACGTCTGGCGGGTTCATTGATCCCGCGTTTCATTCCAGATCGCCTCCCCAGTCTTCTGACCTCAGGATCATGACGATGTCGACCGAAACCAGCCCCTCCCACATGCGTTCCGACACCATCAAGCGCGGCGACGCCAGAGCCGGGCACCGCAGTCTCCTTCGAGCCACGGGCGTCGGCGAAGGAGACTGGGACAAGCCTTTCATCGCGATCTGCAACAGCCATGTGGACATCATCCCCGGTCACGTCCACTTGCAGGCGGTCGGCAACTACGTCAAGGAGTGCGTGCGTGCCGCGGGTGGAGTTCCTTTCCTGTTCAACACCATCGGAGTCGATGACGGGATCGCGATGGGGCACAACGGGATGAAGTTCTCCCTCCCGTCGCGCGAACTCATCGCCGACAGTGTTGAGACGATGATCGAGGCGCACCGATTCGATGCCATGATCTGCATTCCCAACTGCGACAAGATCGTGCCGGGGATGTTCATGGGCGCGATGCGAGTCAACATTCCCACCCTGTTCGTCTCCGGAGGTCCCATGGAGGCGGGGAAGACCGCGTCCGGCAAGACCGTCGACCTGATCGACGCCTTCATAGGCGGCGTTCAGCGCCAGAACGGCACGATCACCGCCGAGGAACTTGAAGAAATCGAGAAAGCCGCGTGCCCGACCTGCGGAAGTTGCTCCGGCATGTTCACCGCGAACAGCATGAACTGCCTTGCGGAGGCGCTCGGCATGGCACTCCCCGGTAACGGCACGATCCTGGCCACCTCCGCGGACCGCAAAGTCTTGTACGAGAAAGCCAGCAATCGCATCGTCGAGATGGCCCGAGCGTTCGGGAAACTCGGCCCGGGTCACGGACTGCTGCCTCGCGAGATCGCCCTGCCGGCGGCGTTCGATAACGCCATGATCCTCGACATGGCGATGGGCGGGAGCACGAACACCGTGCTTCACATCCTGGCGATCGCCCAGGAGGCCGGCGTACCCTTCTCAATGCAGCGGATCGACGAGCTGAGCAAGAAGGTCCCGAACATCTGCAAGGTTTCTCCCGCCAGTTCGTACCACATCGAAGACGTCGCCAACGCCGGGGGAATCCACGCGATTCTCGGTGAGGTCGCGCGGGGACGTCCCGATTTGCTGGACCTATCTTGCCCGACGGTCACCGGCAAGACACTCGGCGAGAACATCGCCGAATTCGACGTCCGGACCCGGACCGCCTCGAAGGACGCACGGACGTTGACGAGAGTACGGCCCGGCGGAGAACGGACGACCCAGGCGTGGACCGTGCCGAGCGTTGCCGAAGAAGCGAATTCGCAGGCGGTCGGCCTGGCAGTTCTCGACGCCGAAGGAGAAGTCACCGCTGCTGAACCGGGAAATGGAGACGGCGGGCGGGCGGACGGGACTTCCGATCCGTTCGACGTCATCCGGACTGTCGAAAACGCCTACTCGCAGACCGGGGGCCTGTCGATGCTCTACGGCAATCTCGCCCCCGACGGCGCCGTCGTGAAGACGGCGGGAGTTGACCCTAAAATGCTCAAGCACACCGGCCCCGCTGTCATCTTCGAGAGCGAGATCGATGCCTATAACGGCATCGTGTTCGGCAAGGTAAAGGCGGGAGACGTCGTCGTCATTCGAAGCGAGGGGCCTAAAGGGGGACCGGGAATGCAGGAAATGCTCGCCCCCACGACCGCGATCAAAGGGGTCGGCCTTGGCGACATGTGCGCACTCGTCACCGACGGTCGGTTCTCGGGAGGGACCGCCGGGGCCTCGATCGGGCACGTCAGTCCCGAAGCCGCCGTGGGAGGCCCGATCGGCTTGATCCGCGAGGGCGACGTCATCGAGATCGATATCCCCAACGGTCGCCTCTCCGTCCAGCTTTCCGAAGAGGAATTAACGGCGAGACGAGCCGACTGGAAAGCCCCCGCCCCAAGATTCACCCGCGGATACCTGGCGAAATACGCGAGCATGGCCACGAGCGCCTCGACCGGGGCGATCTTGAAGTGGGATTGAACAAGGCTCACGGCGACGGAAAGCCAAAAGGGACCGGAGCGAATCAGATTCGCTCCGGTCCCTTTGATTTTAACGTGACCATCGCTCAAGCCGTATTCAGGGCGTCGGAGCCTTCTCTGCCACCGGCAGCACGGCGGCGTTGAGGATCGCCTGGTTCGAGTCGTCCTGGACAAAAGCCACGACGGAGAGCTTGTCGAGGTTGATCGGCGGAAGATCCTTGGGGAACGCCCGGCCCGCCTTGGTGAAGTCGCTCAGATACTGTTCAAGCCCTTTGCGGACCTCGGCGAGGTTGACGGTGACTTCGGTCTTGCCCTGACCCTTGCTCAGAGCCTTGCCTTCGACTCCGCCGGGGAGACCTCGGACCACATGATGGTGGAAGCGGAGCTTGTTGCCGCCGGTGTAGCGAACCACGTCCTCGACCAGAACGAGGCGAAGCTTGAGCTGATCGCTCTTCGCGTCCTCGGCCTGGGCGGAGGCGTTGATCGTGATCGCGTCGCCTATGCGGTCGACCTTGAGGTTGAGCTTGGCTTCGCTCGGCCTTTCGAGTTCCTTGTCAATCAACGGACGGTACTGATCGTACTTCATCTTCGCGTCGCCCATCCCGCCGCCGCCTGCGACCTCTTCTGGCACATTCTTGCCATCGAAAAGGACGCTCGGGGTTCCTCGGAGGCCGGGATAGTACTTGAAGCGGACCTGGCTATCGCCATTGGTCAACGGATCGGGTCCGGGGATGTGCTCGTGGTACTGGAGGGTGATCAGTTCTTTGGTCTTGTAGGTGCTGATCAAGGCGTCGAACGCGACGTCGGCCGCGACGCAAGGCGGGCACTGGGCTCCCGTGAAAAGCTCCATCACGACCACGCGGTCGGACTTGCGATCCTTGCCGGCCGCGGAGATCTCGGGTTTGAACGGGGGTACCTTTTTGTGATACTCCGTGTCCAGAGCGGCGTCAAGCATTTTGACCTGCCCCTCGGCCTTGGCGAGCAATTCCTTGTTTCCCGCTGCGCGGGCGGCCGCGGCGAGTGCGGTGGCGAGGGACGCCTTCGTGGCGACGGGGGCATCGGCGGCGAGTTCCTTTTCCGCGCCGGTCGCCAGTTCAAGGGCGAGCGGGGCAAGTTCTTTCGAGGAGCTGAGGTCGTTGACGATCTCGGCGGTCACGGACGTCCCGAGGTCGGCGTCATAGATCTTGATTCCTTCGATGCGTTCGGTCGCGAATTTCTTCACCTCCGCAAGGGAGAAACCCGCCGCACCGGCCGACTTGAAGAGATCTGTGTAAATCATCGCCAACGTCGGGCTGCCGGGATTCTTGGCGATCAGAGCGGCGAGCTTCGTCGCTTTGGCTTTTAAATCCTTCTCTGCCCGGAGCGCCATGTAGGCCTGCATCGACTCCGGAGCGGCGGTCGGCCCGGGCTCCAACTTCTGGGCGTCTGTTTTCACAAGGCGGGTCGGGATCGCCTGGTCGTTGATGCTGAGGACGCCGGTGATTGAACCGTCCTTCGCGGTCTTACCCTTGAAGGCTCCCTTCACCCCGAAATCGACGCCGAACGTCACGGCACCCTTGTGGGTGGCGAAGCCGCTCACGATCGGGACTTCCCGGAATTGCTGCTTCGGGTAATCCTTAATGGACGCTACGACCTTGCCGGCGTGGTCCTTTACATCAAGGAGCAGCAGTTCGCTCTCTCGGAACGGTCCCACAAGCATGAGCTTCCAGTTTCCGTTGACGTCGGGGTTGGCCGCCCGGGCGCCGGGAGCGACCAGGGCCGTGGCCGCAAGGGCCGTGTTGAAGATCAAGGCGCGGAGGGCAAGGCGACGCATCGAGGGTGAACCTCCAGAGGGAAGGAGGGCCTACTTCACATGACGCGAAAGGGTCACGGACGGCCCATTCAGGGGAAATCAAGGCTTAACGTTAGCCGACCCGGGAATCGGCCGCAAGTCGTCACGGGGCGATCCGTTGCGCGAGGGTGCGCCAACGGATTCCAGCGGATGCACTCAGCGAACGATTAACGACCAGGCCGGGCGCTTTCTCCCGACTTTCGGGTCTTTGGAGTGCGGGAGCTTGCTCCCGCTTCGATCGACCTCGAAAGCGGAAGCAAAACGCCTCTTACAATATTGCAAAACCGTCCCTGATCCCCGATACCGTACTTTTACGGACAT
>JAYUFP010000572.1:0-1503 GCA_043738665.1 Isosphaeraceae bacterium | reverse complement strand
CGGGGGGGTCGAAGGCGATCATTTTGCCGTCGGCGAGCGAGCAGGTGAAGTACCTGGGGTCCGCCGGGTCCAACCCCGACGCCGGATCGGGCAGGGGTTGGATCATCTCCCCCATGTTTCCCTGGGTGGACGAAGTGACTTCGAGATAAAGAACCTTCAAGTTGCACCAGCGCTTGTCATCCGATCGGTACTCGCTGACGACGACCGGCAGGTAGGCCCGACCAGCGTAGCTCGAGTTCGGGTGGCGGTCGATCACGATCGGGACGTTGACCGAGGGAGGGATGATGACGTTCTTTCGGATACTGTTCGACCAGGTCTTCCGGGCCTCCTTCTGGCTTTGCCGAAAGATTTCGTAATGACCGGGGGGCATGCGGTACTGAAGGTTGTCGAGGAACTCTTTCAAGGTGTGGCCGACCAGATAGTATTCGTCTGAGTCGCCGTCCTTGATCCCGAGCAACGTGTTGGCCGTCTCCGAGGCGGCGATGTAGTGCATTTCGCCGGCGTTGGCCTGCGCGTCGCCCCGCACCGTGTGATAGTGAATGATGGCGATTGGGTCTTTCGAATCAATCCGCGACGATTCCCACTGCGCAGTCTGAATCTTATCGACCAGTTCTTTGACGCGCTCGGGGGCGAGGGGCGCGCCCGGCGGCGGAATCTGTAAGCGGTCCAGGCCTTGGAGGATCAGCGGCAAGGGGAGATGCTCGCCGGGCTTCGGCGCGTCGCACACGAGGACCAGGGGAAGCCCGGAGGCCAGCCGGTGGCCGATCTCAACCATGACGTCGTCGTTCCACGGGGGGCTGCCCAGGTAGGCGATCGTCATCGGCGCGCACGACAGCGCGCTGATGATCCCATTCCCGAGCCGTGTGCAGTCCAGCTTGTCGCTCGGCCGCAAGTCATACCCGGCTTGCGCGCAGGCCGGATCGAGGTAGGTTTCCTGGACCTCCTCCGAGCGGTGGCGGGTCGGGCTGTCCTCGTCGCCCATCGGCCGAATCAAGAAGCAAATCTTCGTCGCCAGCGGGACCGGCCTGGCCGGCGGCTGTGGGGCGGCGGGCGCAACGGTCGCGACGGGGGGGGAAGCGTTCGCCATGAGTAGACCTCGATGGTGCAAAACGTCCGGTCGAATGCGCGGCGGCATGTCCTTCAAGACCAAGCGAGGGCCGGCGGCGGAATCAAGCGTGACGGGTCGCCTAATTCTACCAAACGGATTGCCGCCCACAACCAATTCTTTCCTCCACGTCCCGTTTTAACAGAAACCACGGTCTGGGATCACGATCCGACCGTTCCCAACAGCGGCTCGCCGCCGTTGAGGGCGATCGGGAGTTCGAATGGTTCAAGGGGGCGTCAGCGGTTTTCCTGGCGCGGCACGAGTTCCGCGCGGGCCCATTGGCGAAACCGGCGATTCCAGATGAGGCGGTCGTCGGTCGTCTCGGCCAGTCGCGCCCAGTGGACGACCTCTTCGGGGGTGATCGCGGGCAGGGCGAGGCTCGTCGTGATCTGTTGATA
>JAYUFP010000571.1:0-1503 GCA_043738665.1 Isosphaeraceae bacterium | reverse complement strand
GGCTCCGCGAGTTTCAGCAAGTGGGGGTCGAACGCCTGGGAGACGGCGGCCCGCTCGCCGACGCCGAGATCATCTGGCTGGCGGACTGGGCCTTGGCCGAGGCGGGTGTCACCGGAGCCGTCGTCCGGATCGGGCATGTGGGCCTGATCCTTGAAATGCTTCGACGTTCCGGCTTGCCAGCGCCGCTGGGTACGGCACTGACCGAAATGCTCAGCGAAGCCGCCGCCGATGGACAGGGGGTCTTGACCCTGGAAAAAGGCCTCGAACAACTCTCAGGTTGGCTCCAGACCGACGAAACCCCTGAGATCCCCAGTGAGGTGGACCGGACCGACGATGGCGGGATCGACCGGCTTTTCCGGACGCTCGTCCCGGTCGTCACGGGAAGGCGTTCCGGGCACGAGATCATTCATCGTTTGCGTCGGAAATGGGATCTCGGCCACGGACTCCTCGGAGCCCTGGAAAGCGTTCGCGCGCAGGTTCACGTTCTATCCGACCTCAAGGGCGAACCCGCGGACGTACTGGCGAGGCTGGGGCCGGAAGGGGAGTCGATCGCACCTGATTCGGTGGCTTCGATCCGCGCATTGTTGAACGCGCTGAAGTCCTTCGGAGTGGCGTCGTCGCGGATTGTTCTTGACCTCGGGTTCGGTCGCGGGATCGGGTTCTATTCGCAGATGGTTTTCGAGCTGGTGGCGGAGACTCCCGCAGGCCCTATCGAGCTTTGCGGTGGGGGCCGTTACGACGGCCTCGCTCGTGTTCTCGGCAGTGACCGCGACGATCGCGGAGTGGGTTTCGCGTTCGGGCTCGAACGCCTCGCCGCCGCTCTCGATGCCCGGGGACGTGGTCCTTCGGCCGTGCCGCCTCGTGGTTTCCTCGTGCTCGCGGAAGAGGATCACGCCGCGCTCGAAGCCGTCAAGCTCACGACGCGGTTGCGGGTCCGGGGGGCTCGCGTGGTGCTGGAGTCGGGAATCGGCCTGGACGAAGCGCTGGCCCGTGCCGAGGCTTCCGGGCTGCCGCGCGTGGTCGTGGTAACAGGATCGGAGACAATGGTTCTTTATGATCTGATATCGGGCGAGGAAGCGATCCGCACCATCGCGGATCTGGAACAAATGGCTCGTGATGAAACGTGAGCGGCCTTTGTGTAGGGTACGGAATCGCAGCGTGACCCGCCAATATGTCAATGCCTTTTTGATCGGTCACGCCGCACTGACCCACCCTGCGAAAACCCGAAACCAGGGCCGATCGCGGCGGGTAATCCTTTACGTTCCCAAACGCGACACCTCCAAACGCGACACCTCTCATGCACTTGCAGCGACTGATTCTTCCCGCGGCCTTTCTTGCCGCCCTGATCGCCCGCCCCGCGGCCGCCGCCGATGAGAAGCCCCTCAAGGGAGACCTCGCCACGTTTCAGGGGTCGTGGACGACGAAGATCGGCCCGGAGCAAAACCTCGACGCGGTTGTCACGTTCAAGGGGACGGAAGTCAAACTCAAGCTCACGGCCCCCGA
>JAYUFP010000570.1:0-14391 GCA_043738665.1 Isosphaeraceae bacterium | reverse complement strand
CGCTCCGCGGCACCTTCTCCCGGGGGGAGAAGGGATCATGGGGGACTTTGCAATCCTGCGGCGCGAAGCAGGCCGATCGCGAAGTCCGTCCTTCTCCTGCCGGGAGAAGGTGGCCGGAGGCCGGACGAGGGTCCCCCTTGTGGCCTGATCGCAAGGCGAGAAGCCCCTCATCCGCGGCTTGGAACAGGCCGGAAATAAATTCCCGGATTTCGGCCCGTTTGGGTGCCACTGGTCGTACCCGCAATAGTGTCCGGGATTCCTCGGACCGAGACCTTTTTATGCCCAAATCCGCTGCATTTTCGCGACCCGGCTTCTCTCTCGTTCGCTCCTTGTCAAATCGAGGGCGAACGCGGCGCATGCGGCCGCGCGACCTCGGCCGCGGCGCGCGGACTGGCCTCGATCGCTCATTTCGGTTTTTCGGCACGCTTCCGGGCGACCCGGTCGCGCTGCATTTGGCTCTGTCGTTCCCGCTCCCGCAGGATCGGCATGATCTCCTCCAGGCTCGCCGATCCGTTCGCCACCATCCCCAGCATGATGAACAGGTACTTGCTGGGGCGATGGCCCGTGTGGAGGTACATCAACGTCACGCCGATCACGGCCACATAGAAGTTTAGCAGCACTCCTTCACGGGTGTGGCTGATCAGGTGGTCGAACCGGGCGTACGACTTCATCCAGCGGAAAAACAGCTCGATCTGCCAGCGATGTCGGTACAAAAGCCCGATGATCGACGCATCAAGATCGAGCAAGGTCGTCAGCAAATAGACCGGATTTTCGGGGTCGTCCGCCGGGACGATCACCACCTCGCGGAGGACCATGTTCGGCGGCTTGCGATGATCCGAACCGACCAGGCGCACAAGGCGGTCACTGATGACGCCCGCGTCCCGGGCCTCCCGGGTCAGTTCGCGCGTCGCGACGGTTTCGAGCTTCGAGACCCGCGGTCCCGGCTCCCGGACCCGCATCACGAAATCGGCTTTTTTGGGGGGATGGGCCTCGATCAACTCGAAGCTGAAAATCCCTCGATCGTCGATGTGAATCGCGCCGGGGGTGATCGCATTCAAGGCGGTTTTCGCCTCGCCCTCGCCGTTTTCGGCGATGACGATCAGTTCCGGGAGCCAGGTGTCGATGTTGACATGGACGTCGAGTCGGGCCCCGGTCTTACTGCCGCTGCGGCGGATCGCCCAGGTGACTGCGGCGGCGGCCTTGAGGAAGGTGCCGTCGACGGCCAAGATCTGACGGTGCAGCGCGCTGAGCGGCCCGGCGTCCTTTGCCTGCCCCGGTTTGAGGACGTGGCGCCGGAGGTGATCGAGGATCGGCTACAGCCGGGTCGGGTCGGCCCGCTTGTTGAAGTCGGAGAGGGTGCTTTTGCAGAGTTTCCCGATGCTCAGATGCTTCTGGGCCTGACGCGACTGGCTGAAATCTTCAAGCGTTCTAAGGGTCCGCAGCGCGGGGTTGAAGAAGGCGAGGAGGTAGGCGACAAAGACGTCGTCGAGGAAGAGTTCGCGGTTGCCGTGGGCGTTTTTTTCGTGGAGCTCTTCGACGAGCCGTTCGAGGGATCGGATGTGCGTGGCCCCGACGACCTGCTTGGGCCAAACCGGAAGTTCGCGCCTGGCCAACTCCGCCGACCCCCGCGCGTTCGGGTCGTTGGGAAGGAGGAGTCGAGCCAGTGTGTCGCATCTTGGCTGCCATAATCAAATAACATGACCAGAAGTCCCAAATCGCGCCAGTGAAGATTTGATGAAGATCGCTTCGGGAGGCTGAAGACGAATCCCGGACACTATTGCGAGCACGACCGATGGCACCCAAACTTTGGACGACCAAAACCTGCTTCTGAAACCGGAAAGTTATTAACTCAGCGATCCTCGGGGTGAAGAGTCAAGAAGTGATTCCCGGCCTGTTCCTTAACCGAGTGCCATTCGTTCCCGACACCTTTTTCCCGGAAGAAGAGGGCGGGGTCGGGAGACCCGCGCCCAACTTCGCGGAGGCCCGGTTCGCTCTACCGCCAGATCAGCCAACCGCGGCCTGGAGCGACGGACGGACGGCGTGAAGGAAGGTCTCACCAAGCGCAACGGGACCGCGGGTGAGAACCTGGCGTCGGCTCTTCCCGGGTCGCGCTGCGTTTCGTGAAGGATGGCAAGCCCGAAGATCGAACACGGACGATGTCACGGGCAAGCCCGCGAGATCGTGCGGCGAACTTCATCGACGATGAGCGATCGGCGTGGGATTGAACGGAGATGGGAAAGTTTCCGGCCCGGGCATCGACGATTGACGACCGAAACCGGCGACCCTGAATCCCTCGAAGGGATTCAGGGACCATGGACATGAACTTAAACCTGAGACAACGTCGGTCAGACCCCCACGAGGGCGACTTCTTCCCCGATGGCCTCGGGTGTTTCCGTCGTGTCCTCACCGGCGGAGTTGGACTCCAGACCTTGTACCAGCGCGCCGAGTTGAAGGGCGAGCAGGCGGTCTTCCGCAGTGTGCCCTCGGAGCAGAGCGAGAAACGCTTCCGCGCCGATCAAGACGGCCTTGGGCTTACTGTGGATCGTGAGGACGAAACGCGCCTGGGGCGATTCTAACGATTCGAGAACCTTCGGAAGGTCGCGATGGAGCTCACGACTTCCGATGAAGCGAACGCGGGGCTGAGGCATCACCATCCTCGAGGCCGGGAACGGCCAAATGACTCGGGAAATCGGGGCGGAAAGACGCGAAACCGCCCTAGAGCTGCGATAGGTAAAACATACGTTACACGTCGACTTCGTTCCCGTCAACTGGCCGACGTCCCGCCATAAGCGGATTTAAAAAGTTTCACGGGATCTTCGCGGAGGGCAAAGCAGGGCGGTTTCATTTTCGACGTGGAGTTCGTCGGATGACCGATGACCGATGGTCAATGACCGATGACCGATGACCGATCGTCAATGACCGATGACCGATGGTCAATGACCAATCCATGAGACACCGACCTCTCCCAGATCCTTCAGCCAGCCATCGGGCATCTCGGTCGATCGAAAACGAAACAGCCGTGATTCCGCGTTCGGGATCATTGAGCGTAACCCCCATCTTTTGTTACCTTTACTCCCAGTGCGGTGGGTCCATTCAAGCCCCTCTGAGGTCGGGACATGGCCGGCGACGTCAAGAAACTCGGTTCGGACCTGATCGGCGAAAAGCTCGGCCCCTATGTGATCAAGGGGATCCTGGGCATGGGCGCGATGGGGGTCGTCTTCCGCGCGTGGGACGAGGACAAGCAACGCGCCGCGGCGATCAAGTTCATCCTCAGCGACATCGTCGGCAAAGGGAACTCGTTTGAACGCTTTCGCCGCGAGGCGAAGGTCGTCAACATGCTCCGCCATCCGAACATCGTCACGTATTATAAAGGGGGACGGGTCAAGAGCGGCTCGTATCAAGGCGCGGTTTACTTCGCGATGGAGTACATCGACGGCAAGACCCTTGAGCAAATCCTCGCCGAACGCAACGCCTTTCCCTGGACGGAAGTTGCGGACCTCGCGGTCCAGGTCTGCGGGGCGCTCCAGTTCGCGCACGACAATCACGTCGTACACCGCGACCTCAAGCCCTCGAACATGATGATCACCAAGGACAAGATCATCAAGCTGACCGACTTCGGCATCGCCAAGGCTCTTGGGGCGACGGACCTCACGGCCACCGGAAGAACCCTCGGCACCGCCGCCTACATGGCCCCCGAGCAGATCCGCGGCGACGAGATCAGCCACAAGACCGACCTCTACCAGCTCGGCTGCGTCCTCTACCAGTTACTCAACGGGCGGCTGCCTTTCGAGGGAACGTCCGCGGTCGCCATGATGCACGGGCATCTCAACGAGGAGCGGCCGTTCCCGAGCCATAAGTTCCGCGAGATTCCCGTCGCACTCGGCTCGGAACTCCCCGAGCTCCCACCGGCGATGGACGACCTGGTCGTCAGGCTCATGGCCAAGAAGGCTCAGGACCGCCCGGATTCCGCGGCGGAGGTGATGGAGCGACTGACCGAGATCCGGGAGTTCTCGGGGCTCGGAAAACCGGTTCCCAAGAAGTGGCGTCGCGAACGGGACCTCGTCAAATCCACGACTCCGGCGCCCTCCGAAACCAAGTCCGTTCGGAAAGCCGGGGTCAAACGCCGCTCCGCCCCCCCGACCGGCGAAACCGAGTACGTCGGGAACACCCGGCGGCTCCTGGAAACCGTCGGGCTCGTGGCGCTCCTGATCGGTCTCGCCGGGGTGATCGGTTATGCGTTCTGGCCGCCGAGTGCCTCTTATCTCTTCACCCGGGCCGAACCGCTGATGGCCTCCGAAGACCGGCACGATTGGGCAAGGGCGAGGAACGAGTACCTCGACAAGCTCGACGCCGAGTACCCGAACAATCCTTACAAAGAAAAGACAGGCCCCTGGCGGGACAAGCTCGCGCTCTCGGAGACCGAGGGCCGGGCCCGCAACCTCCAGAGCCAGGCGAACACCGGGTTCAACAAGCCCAACGGCGAGCTCGAAGAGCGGTTCGTCCAGTATTACACCGTGGTCTCCGCCGCGGAGAAACGCAACGACGAACGCGGCGCCGCGACGGCCTGGGAAGAATTCGCGAGTTCCTTGAAGCCCGATGAGAAGGACGAACGACCCTGGCACCTCCTCGCCAAGAAAAAGGCCGCGGAGCTGTCTCAAAAAATCGTCCAGCGCAAGGAGCGGGTAATCGCCTTGATGAACATGGCCCACAAGGCCGAACTTGAGGGAAAGGTGAGCGAAGCCGTCTCGCTCCGGGCCGAGGTGTTGGAACGCTACGGCAAGTTCACCGACGTCGCCGAACTCCTCGGGATCGCCCCCGGAACCGCCCCCGAAGCGAAGGCGCCGACAGTCCCCACTCTTGAGCCGGCACCCGCCGTGGAGGGCGGCCCGACCGCGCCGCCGGAAGTCCGTTCCCCGCAATGATCCCCAATGAGTTAGTTCGCCTCCGCCTTCCCCGTCATCGGCACGAACATCACGGTGCCGACTTTCTCCCCGGCCCAACCGTCCTGGTTGCGGGTCACCACGACGAGCTCCTGCCCCTGCTTGCTTCCCGATTCGCCGACCGGGGCGACGAGTCTGCCGCCGACTTTGAGCTGATCCAGGAGTGGTTGCGGGAGTTTTCGGGGGGCGGCGGTCACGACGATGGCGTCGAACGGGGCGTGTTCGGCCCAGCCGTCGAAACCGTCGCCGACTTTGAAATGAACGTTGCCGATTCCCAGTTCTCTCAGCAGGGCCTCCGCCCTCCTTGCCAGGTTCGCGTGGTTTTCGATCGAGAACACGTCCCCGACACAACGGGCCAGGACGGCGGTCTGGAAACCCGACCCGGTGCCCACTTCGAGAACGCGCATCAAAGGACTCGGACGGATCAGGGCGGTCATCAACCCCACGATATAAGGCTGCGAGATCGTTTGCCCCTCGCCGATGGAAAACGCCCCGTCGTCATAAGAGCGATGACGATGTGATTCGGGGACGAATACGTGCCGAGGGACCTCACGGAGGGCCTTGAGCACCGAGGGGTCGGTCACCCCTCGCGCCTCGACCTGCGTCGCGACCATCCGGGAACGGAGCTCATGGTTCGCAGCGTCGTCGAGCCCGATGTCATCCATGGTTCGCCCATCTCCGCGAAGCGTCGAATCACGCCCCGACGGTTTTCGCCGAAACGCCTTCTTCCCGCATAGCCCGTCGGTTCCCGTGACCGAACCTTCTCCCGGACATCATTTATGACTCACGGAAGATTCATTGTCGATCGCTATAAATCTCACTCCAGCCCGATTTCCCCCCGCAACGACGATCGGTGAAGGACAATGCTCGTCTTTAACCGGCCGATCCTTCCTCTTTCAATTTCAAGCCTCCGAGTTTAACACGCCGCGAATCACCGTTTTGCGAGATTTCGATCCGTCCGTTCGGGCTTCACGCTCACCGCCACGACGAGCCACGGGACGTGCGACGGAACTCTTACCTCTATCCGATCAACTGGGGTATGACGAATTTGGTCGGCCCCATGAACAAGTGCATGTTCGGGCCGAACTACCGCCGTTCGATCGCGATGGTCACCGACGGAACCAGCAACACTTCTGCCATCTCGGAAGGCGACATCGGTCACACCCCGATGCGAAGCTGTATGATCGCCTACAACGTCCCCCTCCGATTTGCCGCAGTGCTCGGATTCGCCGGCCTTCTCACCGGCGCCTCGCACGCCGATGAGTTCCGCCTGGAATCGCCTACCTTCCCGGCGCCGTTGCTGAACCAGGGGAAGCCCGCGAAGGCGTCCAGTTCCGGCTCACGTCGCTGGAGTTCGTCCCCGCCCTCGACGGCTTCCCTGTCGTTACCGCGAGCGAGGACACGGACAACGCCTTCCACGGCAATACCCTCTGGTTCGTGAAGGCCGGCGAGACCCGCGTCGCTCAGAAGATCGGAATCTTCGAGGTCGCCATGAAGGCCGAACGGCTCGCCGTCCCGGGAGCCGAGCAAAAGGGAACCATTACAGCCGTCAAGCTACGGATCACCTTCGATAATGACCCTCACGCCACCAAGATCCCCAGCCGTTACCAGACGGTCACCCTGATCCGTGAAGCCCGCTGACGCCAGACGCAGGCCTTCTTTGGAGTGCGTGCGGCTTGCAGCCACCTTAAAACGGTCGCACGCACTCTAAAGAGAGCTTTTCGATTCGTCAGCGTCCCGCCGCCACTCCGAATGACTCAAGCGCCCCCACCTCGTCGTCGAAGATCGCGAAGACACGGTCCAGGTTGGTGATCTTGAAAACCTGCCTTAGATCGGCGTGGAGTCCGCAGAGGGCAAGCTTGCCGCGCACTGTATCCGCGCGGTGCATCAGCTTGATGAGCTTTCCGAGCGCCGCGCTCGAGACTTGCTGGATCGACCCGAAGTTGATCACAAGGCGACCGATCACGCCGTCGATGACCGCATTGTCGAGCAGGTCGAGAAGCTCCAACACGGCCGCCCTGCTGTCGAAGAGATGGATCACCGTCACGTCGTCGACCAGTCGCGAGGCGAACCAGAGCAAATGCCCGCATCGCGGACACGTCGCGTCGCGCGCACTCGTGCCGCAAACCGGACACTGCTCGGGCTTTTCGCCCGGGTGACTCGTCAACCCGCCCATTCGTGATCGACCCGAAATCTTCAGCCTGTGCAGAACTGGATCGTCGATCATGCGCCAGTCTCCCCTAAAGTACCAGTCCCCCTCGTCGGGAGTCGGGACTTTTTTTCCCGCCTCTGCTCATGCCAATATAAGCCACAAATCGCCATCGAGGTGTGTACTCCGGGCCGGTCTCTCGCTCATGGCAATGCCGAGACGGTCCGGTTAAGTTGGCGAAAGTAGCGTGCCTGCGACCTTCGCCTTTCCCGGGGGAGCCGCGTCGATGAACTGGAACCGAAGAGACCTCGCCCGCTGGGGCGTGCTGGGCTGGCTCGCGCGTGCGGGGATTTCCGGCGAGTCGGCCGCCGCAACCGGGATGAACCCGTCGCGAGGGCTCAAAATCACGGGCCTGAAAGTGACCCCGGTCGCCCTTCCGGACCCTCCCCTGCTTTTCTCGGGAGGCTGCCACGGCCCTTATTTCCTTAGAAACGTCGTCGAGATCACCACGGACGACGGGATCACCGGGATCGGCGAGACGGTCGGGGGCGCGGGGGTGACGACCGCGCTTGAGCAGTCTCGGGAAGGGATCGTCGGCAAGTCGGCCTTCGCTTACCGCGGGTTCGCGCACGACCTGATCAAGCGGAGCGCCGCGGTTTACGCCGGGATCGAGCTGGCGTGTCTGGACGCTTGCGGCAAGGCGACGGGGCGTCGGCTCTGCGAACTGCTCGGCGGACCAGTCCGCGAACGGGTCGAATTCGCCGCCTATCTCTTCTTCCGATACGCGGCCGACAACCCGATCGTCCTCGCCGACCCTCACCTGGCCGACGCCCGCGGGAGCGGCGCTAAGGCACTCGACTCATGGGGGGAAGTCCGGACTCCCGAGGCCATCGCGCGGCTCGCCGCCGGCTTCCAGCGGAAGTGGGGCTTCAAGGTGTTCAAGGTCAAGGGAGGCGTCCTCGCGCCGGATGCCGAGCGAGACGCCCTGACGGCGATGGCCGCGACTCTGAAACCCGGAAGCCTGCTCCGAATCGACCCAAACGGGCGCTGGAAGACTTCAACGGCGATCCGGATCGGCAAGGCGATCAAGGGCCTGCCGATGGAGTACTACGAAGACCCCGTGAACGGCCGGACGGCGATGGCCGAGGTCCGCCGCGAGACGGGCCTGGCGATGAGCACGAACATGTGCGTGACCAGATTCGAGCACTTGGCCGATGCATTCCAAGTCAAGCCGATCGACGTCCTGCTCGCCGACACCCACTATTTCGGCGGCTTCGCCGGTTGCCTGGCGCTAGGACCGGTCTGCGACGCGGCGGGTTGGAAAGTCAGCCAGCACAGCAACAACCACGCGGGTCTGACCATGGCCGCCATGATCCATCTCGGGGCGACGATGCCCCAGCTCACCTGCGCCGGCGACACCCATTATCCCTGGCTACCCGACGACGCCGACCTGATCGAAGGCCCCAAGCTCGCGATCAAGGACGGCGCGATGTCCGTGCCGAACGGCCCCGGTCTGGGAGTCAACCTGGACCGCGACAAGCTCGCGAAGGCCCTTGAAACCTATCAGAAGTGCGGCATGAAAGGACGTGACGACCGCCCGTTGATGAAGCGCCTCGACCCGAGTTGGACCGGCGGTTTGCAGTAAGGGACTGCGTCAAGGAAGAACCCCGTTCCCCGGAGTCACCTCAGGGGAACGGAGTCATCAGATTGATCGGACAGGCAGATTACTTCGCGAGCTTGGCGAGGACCGCCTTGGGATCGGCATCGACTTCTTTCTGACAGCTCTTGCAGCAGATGAAAAAGGTCTTGCCCTCGGCGACGACCTTGATCGGAACGCCCATACCACCGAGGTGTTCGCCCCCGACCGGGCAACTGATCTGGCTCAGGGCGATCGCCTGTTCGGCGGCGGGCAGCTTCTTGATCTCGGCGATCTCGTCGGCCGTCAGCTTCGAGTCGTCGGCTTTCTTGGGAGCATCGACCTTAGGAGCATCGACCTTGGGTGCATCGACCTTGGGCGCGTCGACCTTGGGAGTCTCAATCTTGAGCGCGTCGGCCTTCTTTTCCGGTGCCTTGACTTCGTGGGTCGCCGGGGTCTGGGTGGGGGTCGTCGTGGTCGGGATGGGGGTGGGGGTGGGAACGGAGGTGGTTGTGGTCTCTTCGGAGCCGCACCCGAACACCAGGGCCAGGGAAGCCATCGAAGCCCAGGACACTTTGCGAATCGAACTCATCGTGATGTCGCTCCAGGTTTGCCAAGGGGGAAAGCCTGCCGCGGAGGACGGGAACACTCCCGAAGCCGGCCACCGGCGAAACTCCGAGGCCGACGCGCGGCAAGATCCTTACCGGTTCAAGTCGCATTGTAAACCCACGACCGCGCAAGGCCAAGACCCGCCATCCACCCGGCGGGGCCGTTTCGTTTTCAAGCAACCGAGATGCCCCATGCCCGATGATCAATGACCGAAGAAAGACTGAGGGATCTGGGGAAGATCGCGGTCTCATTTCTTGGTCATTGACAATCGGGCATGGGGCATCCCGGGAACTCCGAGTCGAGAATGAAACCGCCCTGGTCCACCCGGGGGAAGGATCGCAAACCCATGAATTCGTGAGGATGATTAATGGTCAATGCCCAATGGACAACGTGAAGGCCGAAAGGCCCAGACCCATTCACTCCGCCGGAGCCCGGACGCTCGACCATCGGTCATCAGCCATCGGTCATCAGCCATCGGTCATCAGCCATCAGCCATCAGCCATCAGCCATCGGTCATCAGCCATCGACCATCAGCCATTCCATCGGTCATCAGCCATCGACCATCAGCCATTCCATTCAAGCCTCGTCCGCCTCGTCGTCGGCCTCTAGCGGCACCCCCTTATAGAGTCGACGATTATCGAGTGCGTACACCTTATCCGTGAACGCCCCGTCGGTCGTGCTGCGGAGCCTTTGTTTCGCCGCGATGTTCATCTTGGCGTCGAGGTCGTCGATGTACGACACGAGCAGCGCTTCAATCGTCTGCGGTAGGATCGGCGCCCCATACTCCTTGCGACCGTGGTGGGCAAGAATCGCATGTTCGAGCTGGAGTAGCGTCTCTTCGGGGAACCCTTCGATCCGTTTCGCGGCGTCGCGGACCATGTCGCGACCGATCAAGACATGCCCGACCAGGCACCCTTGCGTCGTGTACTTCGCCTCGACGGGGTGGTAATCAAGCTCACGAAGCTTGCCGATGTCGTGGAGGACGGTCGCCGCGATGATCACCCCTTTGTTCAACGGCGGATTTAGGTTGTGATAATACTTGGCGTAGTGGTCGGCCAGGAACTGGGCGACCCGGGTCATGCTCCAGACGTGCTCAATCAAGCCCGCGGTGTAGCTGTGATGGAAATTCTGCGCCGCGGGCATCTTCTTGAACAGGTCGGCGTTTTCTTCGAGGATTGTCAGGACGAGCCGCTTCAACGGAGCCTCATCAACGCACTTGTCGATGAACCCGCGGATCTTCGACAGGAGGTCGTCCGGGTCGCGCTCACTGCTCTCGACGAGATCGAAGAAGTTGTAGCCGTCGACCGAGTCGGCCTCGACGGCGGGCCGGATGTTGATGATTTCCAGTTGCAGCCCGTACTTCGGTTTGAGCGACGCGCGGACGTGGAGACGATAGGCAAGGCCTTCGCCCCAGGTCTCGGCCTGTTTAAAAAACCGCGAGTCACCCCAGACGGGGGCTTCGACCGTGACGTACTTGTCGCGGAAGACGCACTTGTAGAACGAATCTCCCTTATAGGTCGTCCCGCGAACCTTCTTCACAAGCGCCCCGAAGCACTGGGCTTCCTGACCGTCGGTCAATTCCGAGAGCTTGACGATTTCAATTTCCGCTTCCGATTCCGACATCGACGGCCTCTTTCGGATTTCCGCCACGAACCGAGAACCTTTTTTCGACGGCCCTGTCACTCAGCATCACCCGAAGCATACCATCCGGAATCCACCGATTCGGGAGTTCCGACGGACGAGGATTGGAAACCGGCGCTACGCGAAGACCCGGCTGCCGCCCGCTTCGGTGACCGCGCGAACCACGGCCTCGGCGATCTTGGCCCCACCGGCCGCCGACGGCTCGATCGGCGAAATCGCGGAGTAATCGGCGGCCTCGTCGCAGATCAACCTCAAATCGATCACGGAAAGGCCGTGTTGAAAGGCTTCCCGCGTGATGATGTCGTTGAAAATGCAGAGGCCCGTCTTCAGCGACAGATCAAGACCGGGGACGGCGTCGTAAATGGTGCAAACAATGGTCCGCTTGCCGTGATTCAGCACTGACCTTAGCATCGCCCTGTACTCTTGCTGAAATTCTTCGCCGATCGCCCCCAGCCGGGTCAAAACCTCGTCGAACGACCGGGCCGGATCGCGAAGAATCATGCCGCTGTAGCCCAGCGCGTCATTACCCCCCGTGCTGACCACCAGGTGCGTCGCGTCGTCAGGAACGCGGGCGAGTTGGCGCGATCCATCCGAGGCGACTGAGCCATCAACGGCCAGCAACGTGGCATTCCAGTCCGGCGGGAGGCCGCGACGGAGGTGCTCGATCACCGAGGGTCCGCCCGGAACATACGACGCATTATCGAAGATCGAATCGCCAAGAAGTACGACATGCCCCACGACCCGCCCTCCGAGGACACGAAGTGATTCGTAGGGTGGGCCTCGAAGACTCGACCCGCCCTACGAATTGACGAATGTACGCTAGAGCACGCTCCGGAAATACTCCAAAGTCCGCGCGAGCCCGACAGGCCGGTCGATCGTCGGGTTCCATCCTAGAAGCGTTTGCGCCCTGGTAATGTCAGGCTTTCTTCTCTTCGGGTCGTCTTGCGGGAGCGGGTTGTAGATGATCTTGCTTTTCGATTCCGGGACCATCGCCAGGATCTCGTGGGCGAGCTGCAAGACGGTGATTTCCGACGGGTTGCCGATGTTCACGGGTTCGTTGAAGTCGGAGTGCAGGAGCCGATAAATCCCGTCGACCAAGTCGGTGACATAACAAAAGCTGCGGGTCTGGTCCCCCGCGCCGAAGACGGTCAAGTCTTCGCCCCGGAGCACCTGGCCCATGAAGGCCGGCAAGACGCGGCCGTCGTTGAGGCGCATGCGGGGTCCGTAGGTGTTGAAGATCCGGACGATCCGCGTCTTCACCGCGTGATAGCGGAAGTAGGCCATCGTGATCGCCTCGGCAAACCGCTTGGCCTCGTCGTAGCAGCCTCGCGGGCCGATCGAGTTAACGTTTCCCCAGTAATCTTCGCGCTGGGGGTGGACCTCCGGGTCTCCGTAGATCTCGGAAGTGCTCGCGAGGAGGAACCGGGCGTCCTTTGCCTTCGCCAGTCCGAGGGCGTTGTGCGTTCCGAGCGAGCCGACTTTGAGCGTCGGGATCGGGTGCGCGAGGTAATCCGCCGGGCTGGCCGGGCTGGCGAAGTGGAGGATGTTGTCGACCGCGCCGTCGATCTGGAGCGGCTCGGAGATGTTGTGTTCGATGAACGAGAACTTCGGGTTCCCGAGCAAATGGATAAAATTGCGACGGTGGCCCGTCAGCAGGTTATCGACGCAGACGACCTCGTCGCCCTCGGCGAGAAACCGCTCGCAAAGGTGCGACCCGACAAACCCCGCGCCGCCTGTGATGACCGTTCTCAAACGCGTGCCTCCTTACGGGCGGAAAACCGGAATGACGGATAAAGGATTGCGGATGACGGATCGGCCGGCCGGACGTTCGCGCTCGGCGTGGCCCGACTCAACGTCGTTCATCCTGCATCATCCGCCATTCGTCATCCGTCGTTCTCAATAAATGCCGTCGGGTCCGTTTTTTCGTGGTCCTCCTCCGCCTCCCGCGACGTTTTCGGCAGCGACCAGTTAAAGTCGGGGCGTTCCGGGGGCGCATCGTCCGGGCCTGGACGCTGGGCTAGGTAGTCATAGAACGCGGGATCGATGTCATCGGGAAGGCCCAGGCGACGCCTCACCCAGGCCCTGGCTTTCTGCAAGCGCGTCAGCTCCGGGGCGTAGTCGGCTTCCGAGGATGGATTCGCCTCGGTTTTCGCCTCGGCCGCGACGCCGAACGGGCGGACCTCGCACATGAACCCGCTCACGGACATCCGCACTCCCATCACCGTCGCGGCCAGGGGATTATGGCTGTGGATGAAGAACTTCGTCGCCCGCAGGTGCGGGCGGTGGGTCAGGCAGATCCAGCGCACGACCTCCATGCCGCAGTCGTCGCGGTCGGTGTCGACGAATTGCTCGCCGCCGAGGTCGTGGTCGAGGTGGATCTCGTCCCAGGTTTGCTCAAGCTCGGCGATGCAGTCGGCGGCCGTCTGCACCCAGACCGCGTGCGGACACATCGCGAGGAAAATCGTGGCGCGCGTTTCGTCGTCGTCCAGGAAGAGCACGCGCGTGGGCCTGCCGTCCCCTTTGGCGGAAGAACCCTCCGATGCCGAACCGTCGCGACGCGGAAAAAGCGGCATGAGGGTCAGTCTCGACTTCCGGGAAGGGAGTCAACGCCCCGCCATCGGGCGATCGACTCCGGAAAGGGATACTCGGTAATCGCGAGCCCAAGCGACGGGATTTCCTGTAGCCGACGAAACGCCCGGGTCACGCGTGCCTCTTCCCCGGCGACGAACTCCGGGTCGAGCTCGGTCTTCGCGAACGGCCCTTCGACCACGACCGCCGGGAACCGCTCATCGACGATGAACTGCGCGAAGGTGGGGTTACAGGCGAGATGCCTCTCCGGTTGGACGTGAAGCGTTTCCGGGTCGACCTCGCCCAGGACATACCTGAGGTAGAGGTCGGAACCGGTCACGTCCTCGACCTCCAGGCCACAGACTTCACAAAGATACCCTTGCTCGCAACGGACCATTCAGAGTCGACTCCATCGATTCGTCGGGCCGGCTGTGTCGGCCTTCCCAGGGCGAAGTCTCGTACGGAAGAGGCCGGCACGGCCGGCCCTACGAATACAAGCAAATCTTCACTTAACCCAACAAGTCGCTCATCGTATAAACACCCGCCGGTTTACCCGCCAGAAACTTGGCGGCGTCGAGGGCCCCCCGCGCGAAACCGTCGCGGTTCAAGGCCCGGTGCGAGAGTTCCAGGCACTCGCCCATCAGGCCGAAAACCACGGTGTGTTCGCCGGGGTTGTCCCCGGTGCGAAGGGCATGGAGCCCGATCTGGCCGCGGGGGCGTTCGCCGGTGACCCCGTGACGCCCGTGGGCATAACCCTCGGGGCCTGTGCCGATCGCCTTGCCGACCACCTCGGCGATCCGCAGCGCGGTGCCGCTGGGGGCGTCCTTCTTGAAGTGGTGGTGCCGCTC
>JAYUFP010000569.1:0-4931 GCA_043738665.1 Isosphaeraceae bacterium | reverse complement strand
TTCAGGGGCTTGGTCTTGTTCAATTCCGCCTCTTCGGCCTGGCGATACCGGTCGTATACGCCAGTGACCTTGAGGATGCTCCAGCACATCTGCTCGGGAGAGAGCGGCTTGAGCTGGGCGAGGCTGAACTGGTTGCCCATGAGGGTCGCCAGCTCTTCGTTCGCCGCGGCGATCTCCGATTGCAGGGCTTTGAGCCCTCCCTCTTCGCCGGAAAGTGCCGTTCTCACGGCAGCCAAAGCTTTCTCGCGGCGGGACTTCTCGGCGTTCGACTCGTCGAGCGTGCGGTTGACCGCGGCGAGCGCGTCTGCCGCCTTCTTCAGGGCCGCGTTCGCGGTGTCTCGCAACGAGGCGAGCCCGACCGTGACGGATTGCAGTTCGCCAGCCTTCGCCTTCAGCTTCGGCACGGTCTCCGCCAGGGTGGTGTCGTCGGGGAGTTGTTGCCTGGCGGCGTCGGTCGCGTTGAATGCCTCATGGACGCTCGCCGCGAGCTTCTGCTGGCGATCGAGTGCGGCCTGCGCGTCGCGTCGGGCTTTTTCGACCAAATGCCGGGCGTGATCGGCCACGTCGCGCTCCGCCTTGTGCTTCGCGAGGACCGTCGCAAGGTCGCTCACATGTTTCTCGGCCTGCGCCACCCCGTCGCGCCTTCCGGCGAGGGCCTTGTTCATGGCCGCGGCTTTCTCGTTCAGGGCGTTACGAGCGGCGTAGGCCTTCAGCAAGTCCAGGCGTTTCTTGTGCGCTTCCAGAACCACTCGCGTTTCGGCCATTTTCACGCGGGCGGCGTGGACATCCTTCTCTTTGGCTCGAACCGTATCACGGAGCGGTAAGACCTTGGCTCGGGCAACTTCGACCGGTTTGACCGTCGCGGCGACCTCTTCGACGACCTTCTTGAGGGCCGCCGCCTTGTCCGTGCTCGCCTTCTGAAGCGCCGCTACTTCAGTCGTCATCGCTTTCAAGCGGTCGCTGAATTTCTGCGCGGCGGCGGCGAGATCCTTCTCCGCGGCGAGTTTCTTCGAGACGTCTTGGGCTTTGCCGGCTACTTCCGCTAGAGCTTTCGCGAGTTCTTGCTTGGTATTGATCTGGCTGGCGAGGTCATCGACGGCGTTCTGTGCCTCGGCCATTTTCTTGGCGGCAGCGTCGTATTTCGCCAAGGCCTGGTCGCGTTCGGAGATCGCGGGGACGAGAAGAGTTTCGGCGGCGTGCCAGACCTTAACGGCCTGTTCATAGGCTTTCTTGGCCGCCTGCGAGGTCGCTGTCAGAGTGTCGGTGTGCGTCTTCAACTCCGAGAGTGTCGAGGCGATCTCCGCGGAGTTCGTGTGGTCCGCGGGCAGGTCGATCGAGCGTTGATACGCCTTGCTGAGCGCCAACTCCCGGAGGAAGGCTTTCGCATCGAAGTTCAGAGCGACCAGTTCCTCGCCCAGGAACTTCAATAATTCCGGCTGGCTCGGCGGATTGGCCGGGTGGTGGAGGTCAAAGGGGTGGATGAGTCCCCTCCCCATCATCACTCCCCACAAGCGATTCGCAATATTTTCATTAAAGGCTTTGTTCGACCCGCCAGTGACGTTTGCGGCGAGTTCGGCTCTTCGGCTGAACTTGGGGACCGGCATTACGTTGCCGGCCGGGTTGACCTTGTATTCCTCGCCGGGGGGGAATATCGGTTCCACCATCTCCGTCGTACCGAGGATGCGTGGACCCGTCAGGTGCTTGTCGTCCTTGACGAAGACCGAATCGAACGCGAGGTCGCCGCCCGCCTTCTCGGCGTAAAACATCTTGTCTTTGCCGTTTTCCTTACGGGTCAGGGCGTACGATGGGCTGAAGAACGCGAGGAGGCCGTGGTAGTCGGACTGTTGATAATCTTCGATCAACGGGTGATTGTGACACTGGGCACACTGCATGTCGCGGCCGAATACGATGCGTCCGACGTCCCTGGTAATCAGGTTGGGCTCGGCCCCGCGGTCGAGATAGAAGCGGGCGGCGGGCCTGAGCTTGGGGTCGGCCCCGTCGGTGCTGAGGATCTCTTTCAAAAGCAGGTTGAGCGGCTTGTTCTCGCGAAGCCCTTTGAGCAGGTAGTTGGTCCACTCGTCTACGTTCACATGTTGATACGGTCTGCGTTCCATCAGCATCACGTCGAGGATGGTCGCCATGTGTCGGCTGAAGAGCGGGCTATCCAGTAGTCGGTCGACCGCGCGAGTCCGCTTGTCGGCGAACGGGTCGTCCAGAAAGGTCTTGAGCTCCTCGGCAGAGGGGGGCACGCCTGTCAGGTCGAGAGAGACTCGCCTCAAAAAATCCGCGTCGCTCGCCATCGGAACCGGCGGCCCGACGTGGCTCGAATCGATCGCCTGGTCGACGCGTTCGAACAACGCAGGGACGCGGGGCTCCGCCCCGAAGGCCGACGACGCCAGGACGACGATCGCGACGACGAAGGAACACGCATGTAAGGACGGCCGTAATTCGTGGCGATTCATGACAGAGCCTCGCGCGATGTCCGAACTGAAAACGGAGGGAATTCGGCGATCGCTTGGCCGTAGGACGGGCATCCCGGCTTCAACACTCCCTTTTGTAACAAGAGTACAACATTCGCACAACCGGGCAACAACTTTACACGATCGTAACATCTGTTCAGAATCGACGGGAATCAAGTTTCCAATCGATTCTGGAATTCGAGGACTGAAACCGGGACGCCGCTGGTTTCCGGGCATCGTATAAAAAACGAGATGCAGTTCCGGCCCCGTTTCCGGTGTCCCCATTTTCATTGTCTGACAAATGCCGTATACTGTCTGACATTTTTGGCTTATGTATGAGGAGAACTCTTATGCAACGCATCAATGTTCGGCTCGATCAGCGGGTCAAGGAGGAATTGGAAGCCGAAGTCAAGCAGAGAGGTGTAAGTCCGTCGGATATCGTGCGGCAAGCGTTGGATGAGCACCTACGGCAGCGGACGCCCCGCGAAACGTGCTCGATATCGCCCGCCGTATCGGCATCGTCGGTGTCTATACGGATGCTCCGCACGATTTGAGCACCAACCCCGAGCATAGGGAAGGCTTCGGGCGTGACTGAGCGTCGCATTCTGCTCGACACCGGCCCGCTGGTCGCCCTCCTCGCCGCATCGGATAGCCGCCACCGGCTTTGCCTCGATACATTCGCCACACTTACGCCGCCGCTCCTGACCTGTTGGCCCGTGCTCACCGAAGCCGCCTGGCGACTACGCAAGCAGCATCGGCCGATCGACCGCCTCGCCGCGGCTCACGCCGCCGGAATGTTTAAGCGACTCCGCCTGGAGGAGGACGGCCTTACCGAAATCGCCGCCATCATGCGTCGTTACGAGGATGCCGGCATCCAGTTCGCCGACGCCGCCTTGGCCCATCTCGCCGAGCGCGAAAACATCCGCACAGTCTTTACCACCGACCGGCGGGATTTCTCAGTCATCCGCCTCAAGCGGAACCGCATGCTCAAGATCATTCCCGAGATGCCATGAGCATCCGAGGAAAATTGCAGGAAAATCGGCGTCAGGGAATGCGTGATTAAATCTCATCCGAACTGCTTCCAGAGGTGGTCGAACGTCTCGGAAAACTGCTTCACGAGGTGCGGGTCGTCGGTCACGATCAGGTTCTCTTCGTTGTCGCGGGCCGCGCCTCGGGTCCAGTTGTAGCTGCCGGTCAGAAGCGTCTTGACATCGATAAGTGCGAATTTGTGGTGCATGTGGAACGGTGTGTGGTCGATCCGGACGGGGATTCCCGCGGCTTCGAACCTCTCGATGTCTGAGCCGAGGTCTTCGGCCTTTTCGTTGTCGGTCACGATCCGGACGGAAACCTTGCGGCGATGGGCGTCGAGGATCGCCTCCGCGATCCGGTCGTCGGTGATCGTGAACACGCAGATGTTCGCGGTTTTACGAGACTGGTGGAGGAGCCTCAGAATGGCTTCCAGGCACCCGTCACCGGGGCTGAAATAGGCCTCGGAACAGACTTTTGCAGCGTCTTTGTGCGAAGCGCCAAGGGTCCTCACGACGTCTTCGAGCCACAGGAGGACCGAGCCCGCGTGCGGAGGATCGAGGCGTTCATTCGCCCGCTCGAAGGCGAGCCTGAGGACGGTCTGGCGCTCGGCGGCGGATTGGAGCGTGGCGATCTTTTCGGCGAAATCCTGTCGCTCCGTGCGCGAGAGCTGGAAATCTCCAAGGCTCTCCGCGAGCAAGGTTCCGATCTCCGCGGGTGTCATCCGATGTTCCTGTCAAAGGTTCGGCCGCTCGTCGCGAATCGATCATTTGAGTTGGGGTAAGACGTCGCCATAAGTCCATGCCTTGTCCTTGAACGCGGGGCGTTTAGGAGGCTCGGGAACGGTTCCCGGTTTGAGCGACTTGGCCAGCGAAATCCCGGCGTCGCGCATCTGGGTTCCGGCGGTGATTTCCAGGTTGCTGTAACTCGTCAGCCGGGTCTCGTAACCTCCACCTTGAGGCCCGAAGGCGTCCTCCGTGGGGACGTAGCCGACGCAACCGTTGGCCAGCGACACGGGGAACGTGAACGGAAAGCCGCTCTTGGCCTTGATGTCGAGGCCGAACTGGCAGAAATACTCGGCGGGGTCGGTGACGAAGACCGCGGGGCCGACCTGGAGCGCCTGCACCTCGACATCCACCGCGGCCTCCTTTTGCATGAGCGCGTCGAGCATGAGGGTCTCCTTGGCGAACGTGTACTCGGTCGGGTCGCCCTTCGCCGGGCCACTCTGGACCATGGCGAGCGCCTCCTTGACACGTTCCGGGGCGGGGGGGCGTCGCTTGATTTTCCAGACCTTCCGCACGGCGCCGACCGGCCCCAAATTGCCGGGCTCCATCGAGAGCAACACCTTGAGCGCCTCAGCGCCGACTTTTCCCCCCACGATCTGCGCCCAGCGGTCGCCGGTGGGGTACACATGGGGGCTGCGGTTATCGACCTGGGTGATGTCTC
>JAYUFP010000568.1:0-4938 GCA_043738665.1 Isosphaeraceae bacterium | reverse complement strand
GGCTCGCCCAAATTCAACTTCCTCCCGACACGGATCTCGAAAGTGTCCGTCGCAAGCTGGTTTGCGACCTGGAGTACATGGACCTCCGGAACCCCTGGCTCGACGTCCGTGTTCTCGTGGCGACGGCGACGGGTGTCGTCGGCATCCCGTTTTACTGGGTAGGGTTCTTACTCCGAATACCCAGCGTGGACGAGATCGAACAGGGAGCCGCGGCAGGGTTCTCCCATCCGCCCGCTCTCGAGCGAGGCGCAAGTCTCGGAGTTGCCCGGAGCGATGAGGTCTCGAATTCCGTCGTCGTCCCCACGGCGCAATCGCAACTCGCTTGACTCTTTTTCGCGAGAAGTTCCGACGTCGACACGATGACTGATTCTCACCGTCCCAGGGTTCTGGTGTTGACCCACCGCGTGCCGTTCCCTCCCGACAAAGGGGACCGGATTCGCACCTATCACATCCTCAAGTGGCTCTCCGGCAAGGCCGACGTCCACCTGGCATGCCTCGCCGATGAACCCGTCGACCCGTCGATCATCGCCGGCTTGAACGGTCTTTGCGAACGGTCCGAGATTGTTCCGCACCAAGGGCTGGGCCGGTGGAGCCGGGCGCTGCGGTCATTCGCCGGCGGCGGGACGGTCTCCGAGGGCGTTTTTGACTCACCTGTCTTGCGCCGCTTACTTACGCGATGGACGCAGTCGTACCACTACGACACAGTCTTCGCTTCGGCGTCGAGCCTGATCCCTTACCTCCGTCGGGGACCGCTTTGTCACATCCCTTCCGTGATCGACCTCGTCGATGTTGACAGCCAAAAATGGCTTGACTACGCCGGGAACGGACTCCGGCCGATCGACTGGGTCTACCGCGCCGAGGGCCGAAGGCTGCGAGAAGTGGAGCGGAAAATCGCCGACTGGGCCAGCGCGATTACATTCGTCAGCGAGGCGGAAGCGTCGCTTTATCGTGAATCCTGCGGCCTCGACGTCGGTCCGATCCATGCCGTCAGCAACGGGGTCGACTTTGATTACTATCACCCGGACATCACCCCGCCGGGCGCAAGCGAATCCCCGGACGGTTGTGTGTTCGTCGGCGCCCTAGACTACCGGCCGAATGTGGACGGTGCAGTCTGGTTCTGCCGGGAGGTCTGGCCTGAGATCCGTCGGCGTGTGCCGGAGGCCACGCTGACCTTGGTGGGGCGTCGTCCTGTTGCAGCGGTTCAGCGGCTGGCCATCGACTGTCCAGGGGTCAACCTGGTAGGTCAGGTTCCTGACGTCCGCCCCTTCGTGGCCAAGGCGGCGTTGGCCGTCGTCCCGTTAAGACTCGCACGGGGAGTTCAAAATAAGGTTCTCGAAGCGTTGGCGATGCGAAAGGCGGTGATCTCATCGCCTCAAGCCGTCGCCGGTGTGAAGGCAGTCGCCGGCCGCGACTTGCTCGTGGCGTCAAGCCCGAAAGAATGGGCAGACGCAGTTTCGGGACTGCTCGCCGACCCGGTTCGACGCGCGGAACTTGGCCATGCGGGTCGGTATTACGTTGAAGAGAATCACTGCTGGGAGACGTGTCTGAATCCGTTCGGACGTTTGTTCGGATTCGATGAGGAACGGGTTGCGTCCATGGCCTCGTCGGGAGCTTGACCGTCGGGCGTCTCTTTTTCGACCCGTGCTTTCCCCATTTGGTCGAGGGCTCGACATGAGATCGGGCTTGATCCTAGGCGGCGGGGTGACGGGACTCGCCGCCGGCATGGCGTCCGGTTTTCCCGTCTTCGAGGCGAGAAAGAGTCCCGGCGGGATCTGCTCGTCTTATTACGTCCGGGCCGGAGCCGATCATTCCGACCGGCTTGATTTCGCTCCCGACGACGGCGAGGTGTTTCGCTTCGAAGTCGGCGGCGGGCACTGGATTTTCAGCGGCGACCCCGAGGTCTTGAGTCTCATCGAGCGGCTGTCGCCGACCCGCCGCTACGCGCGCAATGCGGCGGTGTATCTTCGAAACTCCGGCCGTTACGTAGATTATCCGCTCCAATACAACCTTCGACAGCTCGACCCGGAATTGCGCCGTCAGGCCCTTGAAGAAATCTCGCGTGCAAACGGCCCGTGCGGAACGCAGAAAGAATGGTTGCTCAAACACTTCGGGGCGACCCTTTGTGAATCGTTTTTTTTCCCGTTTCATGACCGTTACACGGCAGGCCTCTATGATTCGATCGCGCCACAAGACGGCTATAAATCGCCCGTGAACCTCGCCGAGGTCACACAAGGCGCGTCCGGACCAGTCGCCTCCGCAGGCTATAATCCGACCTTCATCTACCCCGTCGACGGGCTTGACCGACTTATCGGCGCCTTGGCCGATCATTGCGACCTCCGACGCGGTTTTTTCGCATCGCGGATCGACCCGCAATGTCGATCCGTCACGTTTTCCGACGGCTCCGTCTCGGAATACGAGACCCTGATCTGTACCCTGCCGTTGAACAAGACGCTCGAAATGGCCGGGATAAGCGTCGATGCTCCGGCAGCCCCATACACATCGGTCCTTGTGCTCAACATCGGAGCGGTCAAGGGACCCCAATGCCCCTCGAAGCACTGGGTTTACGTTTCTGATTCAATCAATGGGTTCCACCGCGTCGGTTTCTACTCCAATGTGGACCCGTCATTCTTGCCGACGTCGTCTCGTCACACGGGAGAAGCCGTTTCTCTTTATGTCGAACGAGCTTATTCAGGCGGAAATCGCCCCGACGATTCCGAGGTGCGTGATTACTCAGAGTCGGTCGTCTCCGAATTGACCGACTGGGGTTACATCGACAGGGCTCTGGTGGTCGACCCGACCTGGATCGACGTCGCCTACACCTGGGAAAGACCGGGATCGACCTGGAAAACCGAGGCGCTTCAGGCCCTCGAGGCACACAATATCATCATGGTCGGACGCTACGCCCGCTGGATTTTCCAAGGGATTGCCGACTCTCTGAAAGACGGCCGTCGCGTCGGAGCAGGGTATCGAGGTGTTGGCACGGTCCTTTCGACCGAACCACTTCCGGGCTGAGAACTCTTCCGGAAAACCACGTCCCCGACGCGTCTTGCCTCATCACGAAAGTCGGACGTCCTGCTCTGACTCCCGGGGGTTATCGAACGGATGGGCGGAACAGCGGACAGCCAGTCTAAAAAACCCGGGAGGCCGCGGAAGATCTTCATCGAAATCGACACGGAACGGCGGTTTGCGGAAGCGATCGAGGCACGTGATCATTCTTGGGGAAAACTTCCGGATTGCATCGACACGTCGCCTTCCCTTATTGATGAACAGAGCTCGGCTACCCTTGGTTTCCGACTCGCGACGGAATTACCGGCATGAAAGGTCCACATGACGACCGACAGATCGACACGCTGAAGGCGGGCGTTCTAGAGTTTGTAAGCTGCATGGCAGGAAATCTCGGCCCTGAGCGTCAGGAAGCGGTTGCAACATCGGAGGTTTTGTGAGTAGCGCAGCGACAACACTTCGCGAAGGGGAAGCGTTCCCGGTCAGGACGGAATGCACAGTTGAATCCGAGACCGGAGAGATTCCCGATTTGCCCGGGAAAGTATCGGTCGCCGTGGGCGAGTCTTCCAAGAATCGCATTCCGCACGTCCGCATCAGGCCGGACGCGGGCCGCGGACCGATCGACTTCCGCGAGCTCGCTCGCTACCGCGACCTCTTGCTGACCCTGACGGACCGCGACATCAAGGTCCGCTACAAGCAGACGGTTCTGGGCGTGGCGTGGGTGGTGCTTCAGCCGCTGATCGCCTCGTTGATCTTCGCGTTCGTGTTCGGGGTGGTCGCGGGCCTTTCCAGTAACGGCCGGCCTTACATCCTTTTCGCGTTCGCGGGTCTGACCGCTTGGAACACCTTCTCCAACGTGTTGTCGAGGGCCAGCGGGTCGCTCGTCAGTAACGCCCATATCGTGAGCAAGGTCTACTTCCCGAGGCTGCTCCTGCCCCTCTCCGCCGCCGCTTCCACGCTCGTCGACCTCGCGGTGTCGCTTGGGGTCATGGGCCTGATGATGATCTTCTACGGCGTCGTGCCCGGCTGGCCCGTACTGCTTCTGCCCGTCTGGATCTTCGTGCTGCTCTTGATGTCGCTGGGCCTGGGAATGATGTCCGGGGCACTGATGGTCCGCTACCGTGATGTCGGCCATATCGTCCCGGTCGCGCTGCAACTGGGGATGTATGCCAGTCCCGTCGCCTGGGCGACCGAAGCCGTGCCGGAACAATACCGCTGGTTCGTGCAGATGAACCCGCTCTGCGGGCTGATCGAAGCGTTCCGCTGGTCGCTCCTGGGCCAGTCGACGCTCCACCTGCAATGGCTTGCTTACTCGGTCGTCACGTCGTTGGTGGTGTTCTGGCTCGGCGCACAGATTTTCAAGCGGCTCGAAGCCGACTTCGCCGACGTGATCTGACAAGGCTTTACCGCGGGTCGGGAATGGCTTCGTTCGGCGCAATCATTCGCCAAACCCGATTCTCCCGACCTCGGCCATCGCCGCAACTGAGGTGCCCGAAGACTCGCACCGAGCTAAGCGGTCGCGCGTTACATTTTGACATCGGCTTCGTTTCGCAACGGCTCTTCGGCCGACACGGGGAAGACATCGGGCGTTACATTTTGACATTGGCTTCGTTTCGCAACGGCGCTTCGGCTCGTTCGGAGCAGACTCGCCGGGCGCGGGGCTCCCGACTCCGCCCGCCTTTGGCGTCGGGAGCCACGAGCCGAGCTGAGGCGGTCGAATGCCGGTTTTCATCCGTTCGAGTCTCCCAAGCGACATTTGGCTTCGTTCGGCGCAATCGACGGCGACCTTCCGCCGCCCCTGGAAGCTCCGTTTGCAAAACGGAAACAGACTCCCGACGCGAAGTGGCCCTTGATCATCATCGTTAACAAGCCCGGTGGCGTTCTGTAAAATTTCCTCTTTCGATCGATTCTGAAAAGGTGCGGCCGACGGGCCGC
>JAYUFP010000567.1:0-1514 GCA_043738665.1 Isosphaeraceae bacterium | reverse complement strand
CCTTCGCCTTCGCCGCCCCGACGCCTCCGCCGGGGGCCGAGGCGTCGATCAACCCCGCGGAATGCCCTCGACTCCCCCCGGTGTGCTCATGGCGGTGCGTGGGACACGGTTCTTCCGGGTCGTCGGGCGCCTCGTGGTGGTGGAACGCGAAGAACCGTTCGAGAAAGAAAAGCGAGAGCAGGCCGACCGCCGACCAGCTCAGAGTCGAAGGCGACCCTAAACGCACGGCTTCGGGGAGCATGTGAAAGAACGCCGCACCCAGCATCGCGCCGGCGGAGACGCTCAGGTAGATCTGCAACCGCGTGTGACTGAGGACCGTCGCCAACGGCAGCAAGCCCCCGACGAGGCTTACGCCGACGACCGCCACACAGAACACGACCAGGGTCGTCGTTGTCACGGTCGCCTTCCGCCTTCGGCGCTCGAGTGGCCCGTACCCTTGTTCCGTCGACGTCTCGTGGAAATAATACAGAGATTCGAGGGAACATGACCCGGCGCCGCGCCAGGAGGTCGTTCCTTCGCCCGTCGCCCCGCTCGCTCTCGCGACATTGAGGAGGCATCCCGTGGCCAAACTCAGCGAACCGGAGATCCTCGAACGCCTACCGGACGCCAAAGGCTGGGGGCGCGTCGGCGATATGCTCGTGCGTTCCTGGCAGTTTCCGTCGTTCCGACGTGCCCTGGAATTCGTCACGCAGATCGGCGGGGTGGCGGAAACCGCAGACCATCACCCCGACATCATCCTTAGCTACCGAACCGTCCGCGTCGAGGTCTCGACTCACGCCGATGGGGGTCTGACCGATCGCGACTTTCAGTTCGTCAAGGACGTCAACGCTCTCCCGTTCGACTTCTGAATGGCGAAAAGGCACCGGCAACCCGAGCCGCTGACAAGAAAAAACCCCCGGCCGTATCGGCAGGGGGAGATTTCGATCGATCCCGACGTTGGGAATCCGCTCAGGACTCGGCACCGGGACGCTTGGGACCGGATTGACCCGGGGCGAGCCGACGGTACTTGGTCTTCGGCAGGTTGAAGACCCCCTTTTCGGGAGTCCACTTCTCGTCCTCTTGAAGGACGGCGAGCCGTTCGGCGCGGGACAGCACGTTCCGGGCGCGGGCCAGGCCGCCCCCCTTCTTCAAGCTCTTATCGAGTGACATCGGCCAAAACTCCCTTTCGGCCCCGAATTCCGGGACCGACGTTCCACGCGTTCGACGGCGCTTCGCTCAATGATCGGGCCTAAAAAAGGCTCGGCCGCGCAATCCGCGCAGCCACGCCCGGTTTGGACGAAGGGACGATCATAACGCCGAACCCTCCCGCGATGCAATGCGGATCTCCCGGTCTCCAAACGGCCGGGTGCGCCCACGGATTCCGGCACCGTTCGCTCCAGTCTCGGTGGAAGCCGAAAAAAGGTGTCAGGAACCAGGTTCCTGACACCTTTTTTCTCCATGATCCCTTCTCCCCCCGGGAGAAGGTGCCGCGAAGCGGCGGATGAGGGGCTTCTCGCCGTGCGATCAGGCCGCAA
>JAYUFP010000566.1:0-4957 GCA_043738665.1 Isosphaeraceae bacterium | reverse complement strand
GCTTTGGCCCCACGGATGCTCAGAAAACCTTAGTTTTCAGCCTTTCCAGGGTGTGAACGGCTACGATTGGTCATCGGTCATTGTTGATTGATCATTCTTTCCTGTAAGCAAAAACCCCATGCCCCGCGAGCAAGACCAGTTCCTGGACGTCCTCGACCGCGACGCCGCCGAGCGTAAGTGGTGGGACGCGGTCCGCCCCTCGACGCTCGCCGCCGAGATGATCCCGCTCGCCGAGGCGCTGGGGAGGGTACTGGCGATTGACGTGACCACCGAGGTGGACGTCCCCGCGTTCGACCGCTCGAACGTCGATGGCTACGCGCTCCGGGCCTCGGAAACGTTCGGGGCTTCGGAAGACTCGCCATTCATGTTGACGGTCAACGACGAAGAGATCGCCACGGGAATTGTCCCGCGAACGTTCGTGAGACCCGGAACGGCCTCCGTCATCGCCACCGGCGGGATGCTCCCCCGCGGGGCCGACGCCGTCCTCATGGTCGAACATACTCGTGTTCATGATAATCAATTAATAGTGATAAGGCCGGTCGCGCCGGGGGCGAACGTGAGCTTCGCGGGCACCGACATGGCGCGCGGCGAACTGGTTTTGAGGCGAGGTGCAAAGCTCACGGCGCGAGAGACCGGAGTGCTCGCGGCGATCGGACGGGCGTCCGTTGCTGTCGTGAAGCGGCCGCGCGTGGCCATCATCTCGACGGGCGACGAGATCCTCGCGCCCGGAGAGCCGTCCCGGCCCGCGGGGGTTTACGACGCCAACGCGACCCTGATCGCCGACGCGGTACGCGAGATCGGCGGCGCGCCGGTCACGCTCGGGATCGTCGCGGATGATGAACATCAACTCAACTCGGCAATCGACCGCGGTCTTGAAAACGCGGATCTCGTGGTCTTAAGCGGCGGCACGAGTAAAGGGGGGGGCGACGTCTCATACCGGGTTCTGGCCCGCCGGACGCCGGGGATTCTCGTGCATGGCGTCGCCCTGAAGCCCGGAAAGCCTGTCTGCTTGGGCGCGGTCGGCATAACCCCCGTCGCGATCCTGCCGGGGTTCCCGACGTCGGCGATCTTCACGTTTCATGAGTTCGTCGCGCCGGTGATCCGGACGTTGGCAGGGCTCGGCCCACACGCCCGAGAGACCCGGTCGGCCCGGACGGCGATGCGGTTCAACAGCGAACGCGGGCGGACCGAATATTCACTCGTGAACCTGATCGGCGGGCGCGACGGGTGGACGGCGTACCCTTTAGGGAAAGGCTCGGGGTCGGTCACGACCTTCAGCAAGGCCGACGGTTTCATCATCATCTCTAAAGATCAAGAATATCTTGAAGAATACGAACGTGTCGATGTGACGCTTTTGGGAAGAGGCGTTGAGCCTGCGGATCTGGTGGCCATCGGCTCACACTGTATCGGCCTCGACGCGGTGTTCGGCCTTTTGGCCGGTCGGGGGGTTCGTGCCAAGACTTTCTGGGTGGGTTCGCAAGGGGGCCTGCTCGCGGCCTCAAGAGGCGAGTGCGACCTCGCGGGGGTTCACTTGCTCGACCCGGTCTCGAATGCTTATAACGAGCCGTTTTTGCCCGAAGGCGTGCGGCTCTTGCGTGGCTACGACCGGATGCAAGGATTGGTCTATCGTCCCGGCGACCGTCGGTTCGAGGGGAAAACGGTGGACGACGCGTTGACGGCCGCCATCGACGACGCTGAATGCGTCATGGTCGGCCGGAACCGCGGGAGCGGCACTCGCGTGTTGATCGACATGCTGCTTGCGGGGCGTCGGCCGCCGGGGACGGTGGTGGAGGTCCGCTCGCACAACGCCGTGGCGGCGGCGGTCTCTCAAGGACGGGCCGACTGGGGCCTGGCGATCGCCCCCGTGGCGCGGATGTATGATTTAGCGTTCACGCCGGTACGCGTCGAACAGTACGACTTCGCGATCCCCGCCGATCGCTGGGAAAGGCCGGCTGTGACCGCGTTCCGTGCCTTACTGAACGAACCGGCGACTCGCGCCACGTTGAACGCGGCGGGATTCACCACCCCGGAGGAACCGTCATGACCTTCGCCGCCTTGATCCTTTGCGGAGGGGAGAGCCGCCGGATGGGCCGCCCCAAGGCCTGGCTGCCTTTCGGGGCGGAAACCCTGCTCCAGCGCGTTGTGAACATCCTTGAAACCGTCACGGATCTGATCGTGGTCGTCGCCGCCCCGGATCAAGAGCTTCCTGTTCTTCCCGCGACCGTGCGAGTCGTCCGCGACCCGGTTCAGTATCAAGGGCCGTTGCGGGGGCTCGCCTCGGGCCTCGCGGCGTTGCCGGATTCGGTAGAATTGGTTTATGCGTCGGCGACCGACGCGCCATTCCTTCAGCCCCGGTGGGTCAAGCGGTTGGAGGAGTTGATCGGCGAAAACGATTTGGCGATCCCGCGCGTCGGCGGGTATTATCATCCCCTCGCGGCTTTATACCGGCGGTCGACGGTTTTGCCCGTGATCGAAGAATTGCTGGCGAATGACCGGATGCGGCCGGTCTTTCTCGTGGACGCGGTGAAGACCCGGGTTGTCATTGAGGAGGAATTCCGCGACATCGACCCCGCGCTCGCGACCTTGCGGAACCTCAACACCCCCGAAGACTATGCTCAGGCGTTGCGCGACGCCGGGTTGATCGCGACGGGTGGCCCATGATCCGGATCGAACTCTACGGCGTCCCCAGGCTGCGAGCGGGGACCGCGCGACTGACCGTGAAAGGGTCCAGCGTCGGCGAGGCGATCGACGCCCTGTCCGTCGTCTGTCCGGCACTCACCGAGCATGTTTTGCAAGACGGAATGCTTCACCCGGCGTACAAACTCAGCCTCAACGGCGAGCGGTTCGTCTCCGACCGGGCGACCCCTTTGAGCGACGGCGACACGCTCCTACTCCTCTCCGCCGACGTGGGAGGCTAAACCATGTTCGGCGTTCACGGCCAATATTTGCGGATCGACGCGACGACGAAACAGTCCGAAGTCGTCCCGATCGCCGAAGCCACGTTGCGGGCCTACCTCGGAGGCGTGGGGCTGGCGGCATGGATCCTTGGTCAAGAAACCTCAAAAGGCGTCGACCCCCTTGGCCCCGATTCGGCGCTGATCTTCGCGTTCAGCCCACTCGTCGGCAGCCCGCTGACGACCTCGGCCAAGTTCGCCGTGGTGGCATTCAGCCCGCTCACGGGGAGAGTCTCCGACGCCCTCTCGTCGTCGCATTTCGCCCTCGCCGGCAAACGGACGGGGTTTGATGCTTTGGTCATCAAAGGTTGTTGCGATGAGGCTTCGGTCGTGCTCATCGACGGCGAAAACGTATGCTTCGAGCCTGCGAACTCGCTCTGGGGGCTCCCGGCCCGCGAAGCCGAGAATCAACTCCGCGCGCGAATCGGCCCCGAGTGGCAAGTCGCGGCAATCGGCCCGGCGGGAGAGCGACTCATCCCGTTCGCCTCGGTCAGCCACGACGGCCGACATGCCGGCCGGGGTGGGCTCGGGGCGGTGCTCGGGTCGAAGCGGATCAAAGCGGTGGCCGTGAAAGGGGACCGCCGTACCTCTCTCGCCGACGTGGCCGCCACCACGGCGATCGCGAAGGACCTCTCCCAGCGCTCGTTCGGCCCTGCCACCGAGAAGTACCGCGAACTCGGCACGGTCGCGAATTTACTGGTCTTCAATCGCTTCGACGCGTTGCCCACGCGGAATTTTCAGGCAGGGCATTTCGAAGGCGTCGAAAAACTGGCCGCCGAGGATTTAGCGCCCGCCCGGCGCGTGGCCCGGAACTCCTGCGCGGCGTGTACGATCGGCTGCGAACATATTTATTCACTCGGATCGAATCGCGAGGGGAAAAGTGTCCGCCTTGAATATGAAAGCCTGTTCTCATTGGGACCGCTTTGCGGGGTGAACGACCCCGAGGTCGTCCTCAAAGCGGCCGACGCCTGCGACCGGCACGGGCTGGACACGATCTCGACGGGAGGGACGATCGCTTTCATGATGGAGTGTTGCGAACGTGAATTCATTGACGGGGATTTACCCGGTTCAGGCCGTCTTCTCAAGTTCGGCGACGGCATCGCCCTGCTCGAAGCGATCGAAGTCTTGCTGGAACGCCGAGGCGCGCTGGGTGAACTCCTGGCGATGGGGAGCCGTCGCGCGGCGGAACGGATCGGCGGCGAGGCAGTCGGTCTCGCGCCTCATGTGAAAGGGCTGGAGCTTCCGGGGTATCATCCGGCGAAGCTGCCGGCGATGGCGCTGGGCCTCGCTGTCGGCACGCGGGGGGCGGATCACAACCGCTCGGGGGCATACGAAGCGGATTTTTCGGAGCGATTGAACGGTGAGTCGTCGATTCAGGAGATTGCCCGCGCCGCGATCGAGACCGAAGACCGCGCGGCCTTGATTGATTCGTTGATCTTGTGCAAGTTCCTCCGCGGGGTCTTTCGCGACATTTACGCCGAGACGGCGGCGATGCTGAGGGCGGTGACGGGCTGGGATGTTTCCGCCGACGAATTGCGGGGCGTCGCGGTTCGCGTGGTGGAGACGCGGAAGGCCCTCAACCAGCGCGAGGGGTGGACGCGTGCGGAAGACACGTTGCCCGGGCGCTTGTTGGATGCCGGGGCGGACGAGGTTTCGACGCGCCCGGTCCAGACACGGGCGCGCCTCGACGATTTGATCGCGGCGTATTACAACGAGCGGGGTTGGACTGCGGAAGGGCGGGTGCCGAGTCTTGAAACGGCCGCGGGGCTCGACGATGATCGAGAGAGAAAATGACCGATGACCGAGGGCCGAGGGCCGAGGGCCGAGGGCCGAGGGCCGAGGGCTGATGGCTGATGGCTGATGGCTGATGGCTGATGGCCGATGGCCGATGGCCGATGGCTGATGGTTGATGGCTGATGGCCGAGGACCGATGGCCAAGGACCGACACGAACCACTCGTTCCCACGCTCTGCGTGGGAATGCCGTCCTGGACGCTCCGCGTCC
>JAYUFP010000565.1:0-1519 GCA_043738665.1 Isosphaeraceae bacterium | reverse complement strand
TTGCGGCCCGTTATTGACCGGGACTTCCGCAAGGCCGCGCCGACCGGCGAAGGGGGCGACTGATGCTCACTGACGCCCATCCCCAGCGGTAAGGGGGGTCCGACGATGGCGAAACCCAAACGTCCCCGAGCCAAACGAGGCGACGACGCCGGCGACCGAGGAAGCCGGCGACGGGGCCAAGGCGTTGGAAGCGATCCGGGCGGCCGGTGCCCACGTCGTCGAGCTTCACATAAACCAGGCCGACTTACTCGCCATCGTCCGAATCGCAACGTCGGCACTCGCGGAGATGGGGCTTTACCGCGCACACATGGCGATTTACGGCGGTCAGTTCGGACGTAACGACGAGGAACTCCATCGTCTGCCATCGTCACTCGCGCAACTTGAAGGCCGCTTGCGGGAAGCCTCGCATGAGACTTTCGACATACCTCCCGGAACCCGCTCGTTCGTATTCGAGCCCGTGTTCGACTTCGAACAAAGAGGGACCGCCCGATGGATTGAGATGCGAAGCATCCTCCAGCACGTCTTTATCTGGCTCGGCCGTTTCAAAGTACAAGCCACGGCTTCGTTGGGGGCGTATCCAGCGATCGACGACGGAGAGGCCGGAATCTTCGCCGACGTCGTCGCCCGGCTGGAAACAATCGCGGGCGTGCCAGTTCCGGGCCGGGCGACGACGGGCGATGACCGGCGGGTCAAATGCTCGCAGAACGAACTCGGCACGGCGATCAACGGCACAAAGGGCAACGCGGGGTATGCGAAGAAACTCAAGGCCGATGGGGTCCTCACGGACATCGAGTGGGGGCCAAAGAGGAAAGCGAAGTACCCACCTCTCGCGTCGGTCACGTTCGCGGACACGCCGGAAGCCCGCGAGAAGATGGACCTACTCCGATCCCACCTGGAGGCGCGGGGTGGGACCGGGAGACGAGGGAGAGGCTAACTGCGGCTAACTGCGGCTAACTGTGGGTAAGTGCGGTATCTGTAGTAAAATCATAAGCACGCCATTACTGGTCTAGACGAAGCGCCGTTCCGCTGCGTAAATGGGGGTGTGGACCTTCGATGTAATGAGTCAGGCAGGGAGCACACGAATGAGCGAGGCAGCAACCGTCAGCCCGTTCCGCTCGGTTGACGCGACCGCCGCCCGACTGAATCTGCCCACCGCCTGGCTCAAAGCCGAGGCGGAAGCCGGGCGCGTCCCCGCGATCCGAATCGGAAGACGTTTGGTCATGGACCTGGGCGTCGTCCGCGAGGCGCTGATCCGGCGGTCAATCGAAACGTGCGACACGAGGCGACCGGAGGCCGTCGCGTGCTGACCAACTCCCCCGGCAACAGCATTGGATTGACACTCGCCAGCGCGTTCATGGATCGACTGGCGGCCGACCCCGGCGCGAGTTGCCGACTGGCCGTGGCGATGCGTCCGCCCAAGGCGGTCATCCCGCCCGGCCTGAATCACGTTTCCAAGCCGCTCGACGTGATCGCCAAATCAACCGGCCTGCTGAAGCTGGGGGGCAGGTCGTGCGACTGA
>JAYUFP010000564.1:0-1520 GCA_043738665.1 Isosphaeraceae bacterium | reverse complement strand
TTGTGGTCGTGGCAGCGGGCGCAACTGACCGTGGCGGCGAGGAAGGAGCGGGTCACGGCGTCGATCTGCTCATCAGTCATCCGTCATCGGTCATCGGTCATCGGTCAAAACTCCCCGTCTCTCCATGGGGCGACCGCCGCCTGGTAGATCTCCCCGGTCTTCTTGTCCTGGGCGAACACGACCACGTCGAGTTTCTCCGTCTTCCACGACGGGTCGAGCTTGATCGGAAGTTCGACCGCCTCGTCCGACTTCGCCGAGAGCCTCACGAACTCGTATTTCATGAGCCTGGCGGGGAAGCGGTTGGTCAGGGTCTTTCCCGCGTTTTCACCCGACTCGACCTTCGTCTCGACCCGGTCGTCGCGAACCACGGCGCTCACGAGAACCTCCTTGCCTTCGACCCGCGGCGAACGCGCCGCGACGTTCACGACGACGGTGCCGGAACGCCGGTCGCTTGCGAGTCGGACGGTGCCGTGTAACGACGCCGAAGGGGGTTTCGTCAGCGCGCCTCGCACGGCGTCGCGCTGCGCGGCGGGCTCGCGGCCGTTCACGGAATCGACGCCGTTGACCATCATCATGGGCGTGTAGTAGAGCCCGTATTCCGGGTTCTTCGGCTTGGTGTGGAGCGTGTTGTACGCCGCCTGCCTCTGGCTGTGGAGGGGACTGGAGAACGGGTCTTTCCAGGGCGTGTTGAAATAATCGACGTGGAAGGCGATCGGCACGACATTCGGCTGTTTCTCGGCGAGGAGGCCGAGGAGGCGCTCGGCCTCTGGGCACATGTCGCAGCCTTGCGAGGTGTAAAGCTCGACCAAGACGACACGCCGTGAGGCGTCGCGGTCGGTGTTTTGGCCAAAGGCGAAGCACGCGTTCAAGACGCCTAGAATCGCCCAGACGACGCAGACACGCTTGACTCTGATCATCGCTGAAAATTCCCGAAAGGTCTCGCGCAACGAAGCAAACCGTGCCGTCAAGTATGAGACGACGCGCCGAGCCGCGATATTCGTTGTCTTCGGTCGTCGGGTCCGGGCCATTCAGAGTCTGTCCGGGAAGTTTCCCGGAGAAAAACGATGGCGGATGACCAATGCGAGAAAACCGGCGGGAAAACGCCGCATTCGCTCTTTCCGATCCGTCATCCGCCATTTCCTAGCCGATTCCTTTCCGGACAGACTCTCAGTCCATTCTCATCATTTCTCTGCGTTCTCCGCGATCTCCGCGGTTCCTTTTCTTCATTCGCACCGGAAGGCGGCTTTCGGCTTTCGAGACGAGTCAACTCGGGTTGACCCCCCTCGCGATCCTGCTACGATCCGACCGCCGGGTCCGTGCGCCTTCTTGAATCTCACAACATCGCGATGCACCCGCCGCCTTATTCCTTGTTTCACTATCATAATCGTCAACCGCGCGGGACTTGAATTCGATGCGCACGGCCATCCTCTTGACGACACTCACCGCCGTCGCCGCGTCGGCGGGGGTTTATTTCACGGTCGAAACCCGCCGTAACCGGCTGGTCTGGGACCACTTCGACG
>JAYUFP010000563.1:0-1520 GCA_043738665.1 Isosphaeraceae bacterium | reverse complement strand
CCGCCGAGTATCGCACGGCGCTGCCCAGCGAGGAGACGCTGACCGCGGAGTTGGAACGCACCCGAAAGGCGATCGAGGCGCGAGCCCGGCGCCGTCCGGACAGCGGAGAATAACTCCGCTCCGGCTCGGGATGCGAAAGCGATTTTTTCGTCGCAAAGGGTTCGAGGTCAGGTTAGGCTTTGGCGGAAGAGACACGATCGGCCCCGGGATGTCGAAGCCCCCCTCGACTTCTGATTTTGCCTTATGCATCAAAAAAGGCGGGTTTCTCGTTTTATTGACCAATTTCGCCTCCGTTCCTTCCGCCGGTTGAGGGTTTTCCCGTGTCTCAGACGCAATCGCAATCCGTCACCACGACGATTCCTCCCCTGGCTCTGGGAGTCTGTAGCTGGAGCCTCCAGGTCAAGAGCATTCCCGAACTCAGCGAACTCCTCGCCGGTTTGGGCGTCAACGTGACGCAGATCGCCTGCGGCGACCCGCACCACGCGAGCTGGGAGGAAGGCGACGCGATGCCCGAGGTCGCCAGGACCTCCGGCCTCGCGATGACAGGCGCGATGCTCGGATTCCCCGGCGAGGATTACGCAACTCCCCAGACCATCAAGGTCACCGGGGGTTTCGGAAATCCCGCGGACCGCGCCGAGCGGCTGGAACGACTGAAATGGGCCGTCGATCGCACGGTCGCTCTCGGCCTGCGCGACCTGATGCTTCACGCCGGGTTCTTACCGGACGTCGATGACCCCGACCGTCACGCGATGCTCGACACATTGGCGAAGGCGGGTCAGATCGCGTCGGAAAAAGGAATCACGCTCGCGTTCGAGACGGGGCAGGAGACCGCCGACCTGCTCCGGAGGACGCTCGACGACCTGAAGTCGCCGAACCTGAAAGTGAATTTCGACCCGGCCAACATGCTGCTCTACGACATGGGAGACCCGATCCGTGCCGTGGAGATCCTCGGCCCGGACATCCGGAGTGTCCACGTCAAGGACGCGACCAGGCCGACGACTCCGGGCGCTTGGGGCGAAGAGGTCCCGCTCGGTCAGGGTCAGGTCAACATCAAAAAGTTCGTGCGGACCTTGAAAAGAGTCGGCTACGCCGGCCCTCTGGTGGTGGAGCGGGAAGTCGGCGACCAGGCCGCGCGTCTGCGAGACGTCGCCCACGGCTTGGGCTATCTGAGAGAATGCCTGGGGGGTTGAGCGGAGCGTTCCGCGTGTATCTTTCCGCCCGCCCCGGTCCCTCGCCGCACGTCGCGGAGGGGATCGGCGATCCGTCGGTCAGTCTTTCGAGGAGTCAACTCACATGACGTGCAAGAACGTGATCCGTTCCGTGGTTCTGACCGCCGTCGCGGCGGCCGTGGGCTCGACGGTCGTGGCCGTCAGAGCGCAAGACCCGCCGCAGACCATCACGGAGAAGCTGAAAGCGAAGGCCGGGTCGGCGGTGACGAGTCTCAAGAAAGGTGCCGTTAGCGCCGAAGAAGCCATCATGGACCGGTTCCGCAAGGCCAAGGACGGCGTCGTGAACATGGG
>JAYUFP010000562.1:0-4962 GCA_043738665.1 Isosphaeraceae bacterium | reverse complement strand
ACTCAATAAGATCCCCTGATCAACCCCCGACTCCGGTTCCGAAAAACCCCTCCCTCTGAGCCGGTACTCCGGGGAGAGGGTAAGGGGTGAGGGGTCCGAGAATGACCTCACGGCGTGTCGGAAGTGTCGATGAAAACGTAGGCCTCTCACCCCTCCCGCTCCCCGCAAAGCCGGGGGGAGGGCGATCGTCTGGTGGTTTCGCGACGGCTTCACTTCATCCCGAGGCGATTTTCGATTCGTCGGAGCCGATTCCGGCTCAATGGCGGAAATGCCGCCTCCCAGTGAGGATCATCGCCATGCCGTGCTCGTCGCAGGCTTTGAGGGTCTCGTCGTCGCGTTTCGATCCGCCGGGCTGAATGATCGCGAGCACCCCCGCCGCGGCGGCGGCATCGGGGCCGTCTCGGAAGGGGAAGAAGGCGTCCGAGGCGAGGACGGCCCCTTTGGCCTTTTCGCCGGCTTTGGACACGGCGATCTTCACGGAGTCAAGCCGGCTCATCTGCCCCGCGCCGACTCCGACGAGCTGTTTTCCTTTCACGATCACGATCGCGTTCGACTTCACCGCCCCGCAGACCTTCCACGCGAAGGCGAGCGATTCGCGTTCCTCGGGCGTTGGCTTTCGAGCGGTGGGGATCGTCCCGGAAGCCGGGTCGTGCTCGATCTCGTCCCACGATTGAACGAGCAGGCCCCCCTCGACGCGCCGGAGGTCGAACCCGAGGGGCTTCGACGAATCGGGTCCGAGGGGCACGCCCAGGTCGATCAGGCGGACGCTGTTCTTCCACGACGGCTTTGAAGTCAGGAGTGCGAAGGCGTCGGGCGCGAATCCCGGCGCGACGATCGCCTCGATGAACCGGCCGGGCTTGCAGAGCCGCTCGGCCGTGGCCAGGTCGACGACCCGGTTGAAGCCGACAATCCCGCCGAACGCACTCAACGGGTCGCCTTCGTAGGCCAATTCAAAGGCCTCGTCGAGGGTCGCGGACTCCGAAGCGCCGCAGGGGTTGTTGTGCTTGAGGATCGTCGCCGCGGGGCTGTCAAACTGACGGATCAAGCGCAGGGCGCTGTCGAGGTCCAGAAGGTTGTTATAGGAGAGTTCCTTGCCGTGGCGGATCGTCGCGGTGGCCAGATTCGGCCCCGGTGTTCCCGGCTCGACGTAGAAGGCCGCTTGCTGATGAGGGTTCTCGCCGTAGCGGAGGTCGGAACGCTTCCGGAACGACAGCGAGAGGGTTTCGGGATAAACAGTCTGTTCCTTGTCCTCGCCAAGGACGTCCACCAAGTACCGCGAGATCGCGGCGTCATACGCGGCGGTCCGGAGGAAGACGTCGCGTGCGAGCGTCTTGCGGAAGGCCAGGGTCGTGCCGCCGAGCGATTCGAGCTGTCGGAGCAAGGCCGGGTACTGGTCGGGGTCGATGACGACGGCGACGTGCTCGTGATTCTTGGCCGCGCCCCGGATCAGGGTGGGTCCGCCGATGTCGATGTTCTCGACGGCGTCCTCGAAGGTCACGCCGGGCTTCGCGACCGTCTGCTCGAATGGGTAGAGGTTCACGACGACGAGGTCGATCGGCTCGATCCCCTGGGCCGTGAGGGCTTCCAGGTCGCCGGGGACGTCTCTGCGGGCGAGGATGCCGCCGTGGAGCTTCGGGTGGAGGGTCTTCACCCGCCCGCCGAGGATCTCCGGCTGCCCCGTGTAGGCGGAGATTTCGGTCACTTCCAGCCCGGCGTCGACCAAGGCCTTGAACGTCCCGCCGCTGGCAAGGAGGTGGACTTCTTTTGCCGCCAGCGCCCTCGCCAGATCGATCAGTCCCCGCTTATCGGAAACACTCAGCAACGCCCGGCGCACCGGCACCATATGGTCCATTCGCCCCTCACCTCCTTCAGGATGATTGCAAAGTCGAGTCAGGCGAGAACCACGAAATCGGAAACGAACCGCGGAGATCGCGGAGACAAATGAGCATGACGGCGAGAGACGCTCCGGACGCTGGATCGACATCCGTTTTCGTTGATTCTCTCCCTGACTTCTCAGCGATCTCGGCGATCTCCGCGGTTAATCCATTTTTTACAACGACCCGACACAGAGCTAAAGAGCCCGGCGCGACTCGTTCCCACGGTCCTCCGTGGGAACGAGGACGATTTCTAGCCTTCTGTCGGATCATTGATTTTTTTGCCGCTTGAGTTGCTGATTCCCAATGGACTGCGCGATTCACTTGGGATTTTCTGCGGGAGGAGGCGCGGTGTCGCCGGCCGGGGGTTTCTCGGGCTTGGGCGCCGGGGCGGGAACCTCGGCCGCGGGCTTTTCGGCCGCGGGAGTCGTCTCGGCGGCCTTCTCTTCCGGGGGGGCCACGACCGTCGGCGGGGGGGTCAGCGAAACCCCTTCCGCGGGAACCGTCCCGAACGGGATCGCCTTGGGGTCGCGAAGGAGCCGGGGCTTGGTCTGGCCGATCTCACGGACGCAGATCAGCATGCCCGAGGAAGTCGCCAGGTAAAGTCGGTCGTTGATCCGGTTGGTCGTCCCGAGGTCGAAATTCCGGATGTTCAGCCCGGCGCGCTCCAGGCTCGCTCGCGGCGAGACGATCATCTGGCCGTTCTCACGGTTTATGATGAAGAGGTCGCCGTTGTCCGATTCGAGGTAGACCTTCTTGGCACCGACGCACATCATCCGACCCCCCTGGGTCCGGGTCGTCCAGCGCGCCGAGCCGTTCTTCGGGTCGATCGACGAAATCTCGCCCGAGGTGTTCACCATGAAGATGTCATCGTTGGCGACGAGCGGCTCCTGCGCGATCGGCGAGCCGGAGGGGAACGTCCACTTGACCTCGGAGGTCAGGATGTCGACCGCGTAGAGGATCCGGTCTTCCGAGGGGATCAGCAAGAGCCGGGGTCCGAACGAACCAAGACCCGCGCCGATGGCGCCTCCGGTCGCGATCCGGTAGAGCATGGTCCGCTCGTCGGCGAAGGCGACGTAAACCTTGCCGTCGTTGCTGCCGAACGCGACGACCCGCGCCGCGGGCAGGGGGCGGGTCATGACCGGCCCGGAGGTCTGCCAGTTCCAGACCTCGACGGCGTGGTCGGAAACCTTGGTCTGCGTGGTCTCTTTGTTGATTCGCTCTTTGAGCGCGTAGCCGTAAATCTTGCCGTTGGCCAGTCCGACCATCACGCGGTCTTCGTCGCAGGCGGTGGAGCTCGACGGCAAGGTGCCGAGCAACGCCTCGGTCCAGATCGTGTGCCCGGTCTTCCGGTCGAGGGCGAAAAGCGTGTTCAGGTTCGTGACGAACACGCCAAACGAATTCACCGACGCACCCTGCGCCTTCGCCGTCTGTGAGCCGAGCCTGGCGGTCCAGAGAACCTGGCCGGTCTCGGCGTCCATGGTGTGAAAGTAGGCTTTGTTGGTCTGGACGAAGATCAGATTGTCGGACATGCTCACGCTGAGCACGCGTTCATCGCCCACCACGGGGATCACGGCCATCCACTGCCGCTCGAGCCCGAGGCGCGAGAGCGCGGTCCGAGTCGGCACGAGGTCCGAGGCGAACGGCGTTTGTGCCCGCGCCGGAAGTCCCGCCAACATCGCCAAGAGGAAGGCCCAAACAAGTCGACGGGACATGGCCCGATCCTTTCGATTCCCGGCACCTCGGTCGCGCAACACGGTTCATCTCCCTTCTTCCCTAGCCGACGATCACTGTCCAGTCAAGCGAGGCGGATCGGGAACTCTAGGAATTCTCGGGTTTCTTGATGAGAATCGGTGAAGTGGGCAAACGCTAGGGGACGACGGGAGAATTTGCTACCCTCATATTCTACCCAACGACGCTAGTTGCCCAACTGTCCCATTCCAAATTCATCGTCGGTTTTGACGGATTCGAGGTCATCCTCAGGCTCCCCCGGGTCGTCCGGGACGGAGAAACCGGGAGAGCCGGTCGCGCCGGTGAGACAGGTCGGACAGGCGTCGGCCACCCCTTTGTAGGGCTGTCCGCAGCGCGGGCAAAGCCCCGCGGCGCGGCGGAGAGTGGGGAGCGAGGCGCGGAGGCTCGCCCCTTCGGGAGTCCCGTCGAGGCTCGCCGCGACCCGAGCCGCCAGGACCGCGACGTCCTCCCGGACCGTTCCGGTTCTCAGGCGCTTATGAATGAGAGTCATGAACCACTTGGCGAGGTCGCGGTCGATGGTTCGAAGGTGTTCGCTTTCAACCACGTCCCGCAAGGCTTCGCGCAATTCGATCACGCGCTCGGGATCGTTGACTTCGCGCGCGGCGGCGATCTTTGAGAGCAATTCCTGACGCGCCGCGGCGCGGGCCTCGTCAAGTTCCTTCGCGAGACGCGGCGAGTCGGGTTGGTCGGGGTAGACAATCTCGAAATCGCGCAAGAGTTGCCCGGCGTCGTCCCAACGGCTTTGGCGGATCGCCAGCCGGATCTCGGTGATCCGGACGAGCTTCTCATCCACGGCGGGGTTCGCCAGGTTTGTCTTTTCGACGGCCTGGGCGAGGTCATGGAAGCCTTGAGTCAACCGATCACTGAGGCGAGCGAATGCGTCGCCGTGTTCGGACTCGATCCGCAGAAGCCGACCGAGACCGTGAAGAAGTCCCGCCCCGAGTAAGGACAAGAGGACGCCGGACAGGCGAGCGGAGCCTCCGCCGGACCTCACGGCGAAGACAGGCAGGGCGCAAAGAAAAATCAGCGCCGCCAGGTTCAGCAACAGGACTGTGAATCGAATCGATTCGGCGTGAGTGCGCGAGTGTGGAGCGCTCATGGCGGGACTCATGACCAGGGGGCGATGGCGTCGCGGACTCAGCTCTCTCCTGATTATCAAGGGTTTCCCGACCGAAATCGACTCGATCGAAAAAGAATCCACGACCCGACAGAGGGTTGGAAACCGCACGATCCTCGTTCCCACGGTCCTCCGTGGGAATGCCGTTTTCGACGCTCCGCGTCGTTCGGCCGCCGAAGAATACGGACGCGGAGCGTCCCAGGCGGCATTCCCACGGAG
>JAYUFP010000561.1:0-14494 GCA_043738665.1 Isosphaeraceae bacterium | reverse complement strand
GTTGACGAGCGCCTGACGGCCTCGGTGGTGTCGTCGCTGGCGGCTGTCGAACATGGGGCTCATGTCGTCCGTGTGCATGACGTCGCGGAAATGTCTGACGCTCTCAAAGTTTGGAAAGCCATCGTCGGGTCCGCGATGATTGCGGACTATACAGGGATGAACACATACAGATGACAAAGCTCATCACGCCGACCGACCTGCTCGCCGATTGCCGATTTATGGCCGACCGCGCGAAGTCCGCGTCGCGTGCGCTTGCGATCGTCGAGGGCGGCGTCAAAAATCAGTGGCTCCTCACGTCGGCCCGCTTGCTCGGCGAACGTTCCGAAGAGGTGCTCTCTGCGAACGCGAAAGACATCGCCGAAGCACCCGCTTACGGCCTCAACGCCTCGGCCGTCGATCGGCTCACGTTGAACCCGAAACGCCTTGACGGCATTCGGACGGCGCTCGTCGAGATCGCCCATTTGCCCGATCCGATCGGCGAGACGATCGAGTCGAGCCGTCGGCCGAATGGCCTCGACGTCTCGCGGATTCGCGTCCCTCTGGGCGTGATCTTCATGATTTACGAGAGCCGACCGAACGTCACCGCCGACGCCGCGGCGCTTTGCGTCAAGAGCGGCAACGCGGCGATCCTCCGCGGCGGTAAGGAGGCGTTACACACCAACCTCGCCATCCACGCCGTGCTCGCCGACGCCCTTGAGGATGTCGGCTTGCCGCGCGAAGCCGTCCAGCTCGTGCGTACGACGGATCGCGCCGCCGTCGGACACCTCCTCAAGATGCCCGACCGGATCGATCTCGCGATCCCACGAGGAGGCGAGAGCCTGATCCGCCGCGTCGCCGACGAGGCCGAGATGCCCGTGCTCAAGCACTACAACGGCGTCTGCCACGTTTACGTGGATGCGTCGGCCGACCTCGAACTCAGCACCCGAGTGATCGTCAACTCGAAAGCTCAGCGCCCCGGCGTTTGCAACGCCGCCGAAACCCTGCTCATCCATCGAGACGCCGCGCGAGAGTTCTTGCCGATGGCCGCCGAAGCCTTGACGAAAGCTGGGGTCGAACTCCGCGGGGATGACGCCAGTCGAGCGATCGTCCCGACGATGAAAGTCGCGTCGCCCGAAGACTGGGACACCGAGTATCTCGACCTCATCCTATCCGTCCGCGTCGTCGAATCGATTAACGACGCCATCGCCCACATTACCCGCCACGGCTCCGGACACACCGACGCCATCATGACCCGCGATCTGGCGGCGGCCCGCAAGTTCGTCGCGGAAGTCGATAGCGCCGCGGTGATCGTCAACGCCAGCACCCGCTTCAATGACGGCGGAATGCTCGGCCTGGGAGCCGAAATCGGCATCTCCACCGACAAATACCACGCCCGAGGCCCCTGCGGCCTGAGAGAACTCACCACGACGAAATGGGTCGTCTACGGCAACGGACAGATCCGCGTCTGACTTTTCAATCCATTATTTCCAAAATTCCCATTTTCCGTTTGACTCCACGCGAGCGTGATTGCAATCTCGTATCAGACGAGTTGTCAACATCATGTGAGGGTCATCCCGATGAGCCGTTGCGAGCGCCGCGCATTTCGTCCGAGTGCGGAGAGGATCGAGGATCGGTTCCTGACGACCGGGGGCCTGAACGGAGTGATCGCTCATCACCCGTTCGTGCTGAAAGGGGCTCAACCGGCCGCACCCGGTTTGATCGCCGAGGCGGCCGTTCATAAACGGGGGCAAATGCCGCCCGCGCACCGGCCGGGGATCGGTCCCGGCCTGGGTGATGGACTTGTACGGATCACCTTGCCCTGGACCTACCAGGATAACGGGGTCGTGACGATCTGGAACAACACGAACGACAAGACGTTTTTCAGCGTCGGCGCGAACACGTACAACAACGGAACACTTTACCCCTTCGTGCTCAATCCCGGACAGTTCCGGTCGTTCTACGCACCGAAGGTGGGCTCGAACCTCCCCGTCTTCGCGGTGAGCTTCGGCAATGGATCGCCGTTGATCCCGCTCCCGCAGCAGAACCTCGTTTACGAGGTGAAGGGGTATGTTCCGTCGGGGACGGCGGGGTGGCCCTACGCGATCAATCTAGGAGTCAACGGGTATTACTTGTCGTACATTTAATGACCGATGATCAATGGCCGATGATCAATGGCCGATGACTCGGAAAGTCAAAGGCCATCGACCTGCACTCGTTCCCACGCTCTGCGTGGGAATGCCGTCTTGGACGCTCCGCGTCGGCATTTTCCGGCGGAAGACGACGCAGAGCGTGGGAACGAGTGAGAACGACGGTTGGCGGATCAGCAACCATGCCGTCCGCCATCCGTCATCCGTTCTTCGTCATCCTCGCCCGCTCACCTCGGTGCGAGCGTCTGAGCCTTCTTCACCAACTCGACGAACTCCTTGCGGTAACCGCTGGGGTCATCCGCACGGGCCGAAGCCGCGATTTCCTGGACCCCGGCGTAGGATATTGTGCCCTTGTAAGGCGATTGCCGTAACAGCATCCCGAACCCCGCAACCGACGACGCGAACTTGAAGTCGGACGACGACCGGGAGAAGTCCATCCCTTTGTCTTCCGCCCCGACGTCGAACGGCTTGCTCGTCTCCTCGTCCGGGAGCTTGTAGCGCACGTGGACCGTCAAGGTCTCCTGGCTCGGGACGGCCTTGGGGGCTTCCTGATACTTGAGCGGGCCGACCGGCTTCAGGCCTTGAACGAGTGACTTGCCCGGGGGCACGAGTTCATACAGGGCCGTGACGTGGTGTCCCGCGCCGACTTCCCCTGCGTCCTTGGTGTCGTCGTTGAAGTCTTCGACGTTGAGCAAGCGGTTTTCATACCCGATCAATCGGTAGGCCGCGACCTTTGCCGGATTGAACTCGACCTGGAACTTGACGTCCTTGGCGACCGTCACGAGGTTCGCGCCCATCTCCTTGACCAGAACCTTCTCGGCCTCCTCGCGGGAGTCGATGTAGGCGTACTGGCCGTTGCCTTTGTCGGCGAGTTGTTCGAGCTGGCTGTCCTTGAGGTTCCCCATGCCGAAACCAAGGACGCTCAGGAAGACGCCGCTGGTCCGCTTCGCCTCGATCAGCTTGATGAGTTCGTCCCGTGAGGTGACGCCGACGTTGAAGTCGCCGTCGGTCGCCAGGATGACCCGGTTCGCCCCTTTCTTGACGAAGCTGGAAACCGCGACGTCGTACGCGAGCTGAATCCCCGCGCCACCGTTGGTCGAGCCGCCGGCCTGAAGATTGTCGATCGCCGAGAGGATCTCGGCCTTGTTGAGGCACGAGGTCGAGGGCAGCACCAAGCCCGAGGCCCCGGCGTATACCACGATCGCGATCCGGTCGTTCTCGCCAAGTTCTTCGACGAGTCGGGAGAGCGAGTGCTTCACAAGCGGCAGTTTGTTGGGCTGCTGCATCGAGCCCGAAACATCGACAAGGAACACGAGATTGCAGATCGGCCGTCCTTCGACGGGGATCGGCTTGCTGGTGAGGGCGACCCTGGCGAGTCGGTGGTCGGGGTTCCAGAAACAGCCGCCGATCTCGATCGACGTCGCCAGCGGGTGCGGGCCGTTCGAGGCAGGGGGTGCGTCGTGGTACGGGAAGTAATTGAGAAGCTCCTCAATCCGCACGGCGTCGACCGGCGGCATCGTGTTCTGGTTCAGAAACCGGCGGACGTTGGCGTAGCTGGCGGTATCGACATCGACAGAAAGGGTCGAGAGCGGGGCGTCGGCCACGGCGATGAACTTATTGTCGGGGTGCCGGTCGAACTGCTCGGCGTCGGGGACCGGCGGGGCCTCGGCGAGCGCGACGGGGGCGGGTTCAGCATCGTCGGCGACGCGGGCCGGGGCGTCCGCGGGTTTGCCTTCGGCTTTCGACTCACCGGCGAGGACGCGGCCCAGTGCCGTCGCGGGCTTCGGCTCGGCGGCGGGTGCGGGGGCAGGCGCCGCGGCGACAACGACGCCACCGGCAACGGCGGGCCGGGCCGGGGCCGGCGGCGCGGGGCTCGTGGGAGGAGCGACGGAAGCGGAGGCGGTCGGACCCGTCGCCGGTGACATCGACTTGGCCTTGCTCGCGGAAGCGAGTGATTCGGTCAATCGTTGCTCGACCTTCTGGGGGGCCTTTTTGAGTTCGGCGTCCTGGACTAAATCGCCGAGCCGATCCTTACCCTTGGATTCGAGCTTCAAAGCCAGGGCGAGGGTCGTCTCTTTCGAGCGATTGTCCTTGGGGATCGGGTCGAGGACCGGGACGCGGTCCCGTTCCTCGCGGACCATCTCGCGTTCAAGCGCGTGCCCTCGGACCGCCGCGGCGGGTTTCGCCGGGCTCAGTTGAGCGGCCGACGCGGCGGACGCCTGCGCGAGTTCCAGGGGTTTGCCCGTGGTCCCACGAGGTTGGCCGTCGGTGGCCTGTCCCTGACCCGGGTTTTGAGCCCCGTTCACGGCCAAGCTGTCCTGTTCAACTTGCTGACCGTTTTTCCGGTCCTGCCGCGGGCCGGATTGCGGCTGATTTTGAGCGCCGGCTTTCGAAGGCTCATAGGCATAGCCCAGCCCGGCGGCCTGTTGTTGGCCGCTTTGACCTTGTTGTTTAGACTGCTGGCCCGCCTGACCTTGCGGATTCGATTGTCCCTGACGGCCTTGTGCCTGACCTTGCTGGCCCTGCTGAGCTTGCGGATTCGATTGTCCCTGAGGGCCTTGTGCCTGATTTTGCCGACCCGGCCGACCGCCGAGACCAAGAGCCTGCTGACCGCCTTGCGGCGCTCCCCGGGGGCTCATCGCATACGAGTCCTCGGTACCGCCCGTGAACCGACGGTTCCGTTTGAGGGATTCCAACTGATCCCCACCGTTCGCCGCCGTTACTCCATTCCCTCCACCCCCGCCGCCCATGCCCATGCCCGACATGCCGCCGTTCTGTCCTCCCATGCCGCCGCCCATGCCCGACATGCCGCCGTTCTGTCCTCCCATGCCAGGCTTGCCGCCCGTCGTGGAACGGTTATCGGCGAGGACCGCGGTGGAATTCCCGTCCGTCAAAACGGCGGCCTCCCCGTATCCACGAACACCCGAAGGCGAACTCGTCGTGGTTTGACCGTTGAAGGTCGTCACGCCCGACGGAGTCGCCGGGGCCGACTCTTTCCATCCCCAACTGGGAGTCGGAGCGGACTCTCCAAGGGCCTCACTCGTTTTAAACTGGGGCGCTGTGACCCGATATGGCGTTTCAAAGTCCCCGCGTTCCGTTGCCACGACGTATGGAGCCGTCGGCATCGCCCGGTTCGCGTCGTAGAGGATCAAAGCCATGATCCCCAGCACGCTCGCCGCCGCGGCGAAGGTGAGGATCGCGGTCCAGCGCATTCCGCCGGTACTTGTCTCAACGCCAAAATCAGCGATAGAGCGAATCATCGGTGATGCGGAGGCCGGTGAGCCGTTTTCCGAGACAAGGGGCAAGACGCCTGCCTCGATGGTCTTCCGCTGGTCGGCGGTGAGTCCGGGGGCGATTTCCATGTGGAGTTGGTCGGTCAGGAGCCGGGCGGTTTCCCGGACTTCCTCGACGTATTTGCGGCTCTCCTCGCATTCGGCGAGCTGAGTCTCGACGGCCGCGCGGTCTTCGCCTTCGAGTTCGTCGAGGGCGTAGGCGGTCAGCCGGAAGTCGTTCGGGTCAAAAGTCATGTGACGTCTCTCCTTCATTCACGAACGGGCCTCGATAGGCTGGCCGTCGAACAGAAGTCCGCGGAGTGTCCTCATCCCGGCGTGGATCAGGTAGCCGACGTTTGAAACGCTGTGGCCGCTGATCCTGCTGATTTCCTGGTACGAGAACCCGTTCTGAAACTTCAGTCGGATCACCTCGCGCTGGTTGGTCGGGAGGGCGTCAAGCAAGACGACCACGCGTGCGGCCAGATCGCTTTTTTCGGCCGCGTCGGCCGGACCCGGCGACGGGCTCAGGCAGCGCTGAACCTGCTCCTCTTTCAGATGTGTCATGCGGCTCTCCTTCCGTAGGACGTCGAGCGCCCGGTTGCGGCAGACGGTGAACAGCCACTCGGCCAGGTGCGAATCGACGGCCTCGCGGTTCTGCGAGCAGAGGCGTAAGAACGTCTCCTGCACCACGTCCCGCGCGGAGTCATGATCACCCAGCAAACGTGCGGCGTAGAGCGTGAGTGGACCTTCAAATTTGTCCACAACGCCCCGCACCCACGCCCGTTGATCGGCGTTCGGAGGGTCTGACATCGGATTCACCCACACTTGGGAAACGTGGCCCCGTTCATTGGGATAACGGACGGCGGGTCGGATTCTTAGACGAGCGCAAGAAAAAAAAACCGCGAGCCGATTTGGTCGCGGTGAGTCGATCGATCATGAGGAGGACGGAAGCGGTTTGCATTTCCCTGACAAACGAAGCAGGTTTACCCAAATATGCACGATGACCGATCGCCCAATGAGGGATTCAAATCGAAAATGATCGATGGCCGATGACCAATTGAGCTGGTTTTGTCCGCGATCGGTCACCGATCATCGGTCATCGGTCATCGGTCATCGGTCATCGTTTTTCTCCGGGAAACTTCCGGGACAGACTCTTACCGCATCCTCGCTTTTCCGCCGGCTTCCAGCTCAGTCACGGATCGTTGATTCGAATACCGCAACTTAACGCTTGCCCGGTTCGAAATCCCTGGATACAAAATAAGTGGGATTGAAATCCCGATTTCTCTTGATCTTCCTGATCGGTCGATACTCGTCCGGCATCCGGCCGGCACTGCCCCCCGCTACGGTTGCGAAGGAGATTACCCCGATGAATCGCCTCACAGTTGCCTTGTTCACGACCACGGACGCCGATTTCGTCTCCGTCCTCCAGCCCTATCTGGACGGTGCCGGCGCGATGCTGGCGCCTTACTCCATGACCCTGGAGGTGTTCACGACCGATGGCACGAGCGCACCGCCGCGCAAGCTGCCCTACATCGGCGCCGTCTTCGACGGACCGGGCGATCCCGGGACCGTCCGCCAGCAGGCGAATACGGTGTTGCCGGTGGGCCGGGGCATCCCGGTCATCTTCTGCAAGCGGAATACCGACGACGCCAAGGGCTCCGGCTATGAATTCGGCTCGACCATCCAGACGGCCTCACCGGCGAACGGCGGGGTTCCCTGGCCACCCTACATCCTGATCAACACGCAATTGAAATCCGCTTCCAACGAGGTTCTCCTGCACGAGATGATCCACGCGGCGTATGGTGCCGCGCAGCCAAAACCAAGCCACGACACGGACAAGTCCAGTGCCTTCTACCAATACGGCAACGACAAGGACGGAAATGGCGGGAACACTGCCAGGAAGCTGCCGCACCAGCACGCGGACATGCTCCGCAAGGCCTATTTTTCCACATTCCTACCTTGAGACCGACGGCGAAAGGTCTGCGGCACCGTCCCGACATGGCGAGCCGGGACGCCCGGCGCGACTCAGAGCCCGGCAGTGGTCGTGTCGATGGTGCCGCTGACCTTCCAGTCATGCCCCTTGCAATTCTTGCTGTCCTTCTTGATCCACTGCGAGGAGATCCAGTCGGCGAAGAAGACATAGTGCCGCGGATAAAGGGTCTCCCCCCAGAACATGATGCTGTCCCGGTCGGTGGAGTGGGCGGTGGTGAACACGTTCGGGTCATCCAGGGGGATCGCTGTTGGGTCGAGCGGGTATTCGTCGCGATAGCCGAGCATGTGGCCGAATTCATGGAGGGCCGCCCGTTGCGTCGTGGTGGCGCCTTTTTTCGTCGCGGGGGTGAGGTCAAGGCTGTCCCACTCGGCCTCGCCGTTGCTGAAAGTACCGCCGCCGCCCGGGTAGGTCTTGCTTTGCCTGAGAGAGGCCACCTTCCGGCAAAGCACATTCCAATGGCTGTGCCCCGAACCGCCGTCACGGGTCTGGATGTCGAAGACCACCCCGGCCACCTTGGCAGGCGGCGTCGGATTCACCGTCGTCAGTTGAAAGATCTCGCCCCAGGTCTTCGTGCATGCCGTGGTGAAATCCGTCATGAAATCCGTCTTCTCCGTCGCCGTCCACGACAGTGATGTCGTGTCTTTGAAATCGAAGACCAAAATGATGGTCACCACGAGGACCGCACGGTCGGGATGACCCACCTCTTCATACAGGGCCAGGTCATAGGCGGCGTCGGTCGGGAAAGACGAATTCTGTCGGAGATTGACGTTCGTTTCCGGAGGGAAGATCGGTTTGCCTTTGTTGGCAATCAGTCCCATGGCAAGCCTTCCTTGGTGCCGGAAGGCAAGCGGGCCGGGGGAGAGAGGAAACGAAGAGGCCCACCTGCGGCGCGGCAGTTGAGATGATGGAGACGACCGATGAGAGCGATCCCTCAAAAAACCTCGGGCGCCATCTGGCCCGACTGCGGACCGACCGGCGGTTATAAAGGTGGGAGGGATGCCGGACAAGGAAATTATTCTTGGTTTTATCAACGATAATCAACGATCCGCGACTGAGCTGGAAACCAGCGGAAAAGCAAAAACGCAGTAAGTCATTTGCCTGCTGTGGCTTACGGAAAACGATTCGACGTAAAGCCCTTCGGGTGAACCCCTTGCGGAAACACCGGAATCCATCGGGTTTTTAGCTCAGTCGCGGATCGTTGAACGGTAATGGTCGTGCTGGACAGCCAGGTCGGTCGGCAAATCGTTCCATACCTCAGGGGGTATCAAGCGGTTTTCTTCCTCGATGATCTCCTAGATTGGTTTGCCGTCGTCGGAACGTCGTGATTGTCGCTCGTAATCATGCACGAGTGTCGCAACCATCTCCGCCGCCGATGCGAACTTGCCGCTTCGCACCGCCGCTTCAATCTGGCTTTCCACGTCTTCGGACAGATGAATCGTCATCACGCGAACTCCTCGCTCCGATCCAGCTTATCGACGAGATCGGCTCAACGGATGATCGCTGCGTATCGTGGCGATAAACGTCATCGGCGCCGCCCTCGACTCGATCCGTCTTCCAAAAGCTCGAGCAAGGCGCGGAAGAGCGATCAATCCTCGCCCACCAGCCACAAGGGGCAATCCCGCCTCACGGCTTCATTCGCCGCAAGGGCCAGCCTTGCGAAGACGGCGATTTCGGGCGCGTCGGCCACTCCGCCGTCTTCGTCTTCGGTGAGGATCGCTCGCAGCGCGTCGTCGTGAAGCGGAAGTTCCCAGTGTTCCGCGAGGTCACTCAACTCCCGGCGAAGCCCGGGCAAGCTCGCGCAACGGAGTGTTTCACCGCAGGCCATCGGCAGTGACACGGCCCGGACATGGGTTGGGAGATAAACCCCTCGCGGGTCATTCCCCAGCGCGAGCAGGTTCGGCACTCCTTCGCTTCCCAGCGCTTCAACGGCACGCCGCTGGAGTTCCGCCCAGCCTTCTCGTCCCGACGTACCGAAATGTCGAGGGGGGACGCCTTCCCAGTCGCCTTCGGCCCCGAACGCGTTGTCGAGCACGTCGGCCACCTCGTCGGCGATCCGTGCTTCGAACGTCGCCTTCGCACCACCGACCGTGAAATTGAGAGTCATGAGATCCCCCCGGTTGCGAGCTTCGTGTTGAACCGTCAAGCCGCTGGTAACGTGGGGAGCCCAGCCGCGGCCCCTTCAGATTCGGTCGATATTCGTTTTGGAAGGTCGATCACGAACGATGCCCGTGAACCGGCCCGTTCCGATGCGATTGGGACTGGATTCGTAAGCCCCGGCGACGTATCCTCGAAGCGTTCTCGAGACGCGCCGTCCCCGTTCAAAGTTTGGCCCCGATTCGTACCACTTGTCAAGCGTCCGTCCCGCGTGAGACCCGATTTATGTGGCGATGTTTCTCCTTCCGGGGCCTTTTGACCGCCGCGATCCTTTCGACCTGGACGGCGGCGGGATCTGGGCAATCCGAGACGTCGACACCGCCGCTGGGATTCTTTCCCGCGTCGCGTGCCGCACAGGCCAAGGCCGAGGCCCTCGCGCTAGGGGTGCCGACTCCCGAGAACGCACGCGCCTGGCTCCGCACCTTGACCGAAGAACCGCACGTCGCCGGCACCCGGGCCGACTACAGGACGGCCATCTTCGTCCGCGACAAGCTCCGCGAATGGGGATGGAAGGCCGACCTCGCGGAATATGAAGTCTTGCTCAACTATCCCAAAAAAGTCGCGCACGGCGTTTCGATATCCCCGTATCTCAAATTGATCCGACCCGACGCGAAAGAACTTTCGCTCAACGAGCAACCCAACACCGCCGACAAGGATTCCGCAAGCCCCCTGGCCTTCCCGGCTTTTCACGGTTACGGAGTTTCAGGTGAGGCGACCGGACAGGTTGTTTACGCCAATTACGGCAGGCCGGAAGACTTCGCGACGCTCGACCGGATGGGGATCGAAGTCAAGGATAAGATCGTTCTGGTCCGCTACGGCGACATCTTCCGGGGTTTGAAAGTCCGCAACGCCCAGAAGCGCGGGGCGAAGGGGATCTTGATCTTCTCCGACCCCGGCGACGACGGCTACGCCAAGGGGGATGTTTATCCCAACGGCCCGTTCCGCCCCGGATCGGCGATCCAGCGCGGCAGCGTGCAGTTCCTTTCGCTCGGGCCGGGAGACCCTTCGACTCCCAACGGGGCCTCCGTCAAAGGGACCAAACGGCTCCCCTGGGACAGCGAGATGGGGTTCGTGACCGATCAGCAGCCGAAGAAGCGATCGCGTGTCGATAGCAAGACCGGGCGCGTGGTCGAAGACGACGTGATGCAGGTCGAGGAGTGGGAGAAGATCACGGGCCTCAAGCGCGAGGATTACTTCGCCACCATCCCCTCGCTGCCGATCAGCTACGACGCGGCGAAACCGATTCTTGAAGCCCTCGGCGGCCCGAACGCCCCCGCGGGTTGGCAAGGCGGGCTCCCCCTGCCCTATCACATCGGCCCCGGCCCCGCCGAGGTCTCGTTCGCGATCGACATGGAATACGAACTCCGCTCGATCTGGAACGTGATCGCCACGATCAAAGGGACCGTCGAGCCCGACCGCTGGATCCTCGTCGGCAACCACCGGGACGCCTGGGTCTACGGCGCCGTCGACCCGAGCAGCGGCACGGCGGCGACCCTCGAAACCTGCCGGGCCATCGGCGCCGCGGTCAAAGCCGGCTGGAAACCGCGGCGGACGCTCGTTTATGCGAGCTGGGACGCCGAGGAGTACGGCCTGGTCGGCTCGACCGAATGGGCCGACGACCACGCCAAAGAGCTCGACGAGAAAGCCGTCATGCTTCTGAACGTCGACTCGGCCGTCGGCGGGCAGGAACTCGACATGGACGGCGTCCCCTCGATGCGAGACATGCTACTGGACGCCGCGGCGGCCGTGACCGACGTCCGCTCGGGGAAATCACTCCGGCAGGTCTGGCTCGAAAAGAAGCGAGTGCAATGGGCGGCGAATTCGGCGATCGAGAATCGCGAATCCCTCTGGGACGGTTCGTGGAATCCCGATTTACCGCGAGGTCCCGCCGCGACCGTGCCGTCGTCGCCGCCGCGCGGGTCGGTCTCGTTCTCGCCGACGCTCAACCCGCTCGGCTCAGGATCGGACTACACGGCGTTCGTCGACCACCTGGGCATCCCCTCGGCGGACGTCGGCTTCGGAGGCCGTTACGGGGTCTATCACTCCGTGTTCGATAATTACTACTGGATGGAAAAGTTCTGCGACCCCGAGTTCCTCACCCACGCCACCGCGGCGCGACTCTACACGGCGATCGCCATGCGGGCCGCCGGTGCCGACGTGGTGCCGTTCACCTTCACGCCTTACGGCGAAGCGATCCGGGAGTATTTCGACGACCTCCGACGGATCGTCGAAAGGCGCACCCGCGCCGCGGCCCCCGGCCAGAAAGCCCCGCTGGAACTGGCGGGTTACCGCGAGCTCGTCTTCTCGATCCGCGACTTTCAGTTTTACGCGGAAGCCCTCGACGCCGCCACCGCCAAGCTTGCGGGTTGCGACGGGGTCGACCCGGCCAAGCTCTCGAAGGTCAACGACGCGATTCAACAAGTCGAGCGGTCGTTCCTCCTCAAATCGGGACTGCCGGGGCGCCCTTGGTTCAAGCACGCGGTCTATGCACCCGGTCTGACCACGGGCTACGCCTCGTGGCCGCTCCCGGGCGTCCGCCAGGCCGTGCTCGATAACGACCCCGCGATGCTCAAGGAGCAGATCCCCCTGCTCGTCGCCAGGATCGACGCGGCGGCCAAGGCGCTCAAAGACGCGACGGGACTCGCCATGAGTGCGATCCCCGCACCCCCCGCGGCGGCGGACGCCGAGGCCGTTCCGAAGGCGAAACCCGTCCCCGCGGACTCGGCCAAGACCGCCGCGATCGCGCCCCCGCCCGTCTCGCCTCCACCGGGCGAGGTGAAGGCCGTCGTCCCCGCCTCTCCGCCCGCCCGTGAAACCCCAAAACGCTAACACGTCTCGACCCGTCGTTCGCAACGACCCTCGACAGGAAGGCCCCCGCACACATGGCGACGGAAACGATCCCGAAGGAGACGACCCTGCCGCGAGTGCTCGGGCCGCTGGCGGCGCTCTGCGTGGTGGTCGGCTCCGTGATCGGCTCGGGGATCTTCATGGTCCCCGCCGACGTCGCCAGGGCGACCCCGGCGATGGGGCCGATCGTCGCCGTCTGGGTCATCGGCGGCATCTTCAGCACCTTCGGGGCGCTCACCCTCGCCGAACTCGGAGCCATGCTCCCCCAAGCCGGCGGGCCTTATGTCTACCTGAGAGAGGCCTACGGACGACTCCCCGCCTTCCTCTTCGGTTGGTCGGAATTCCTGATCAACCGGACCGGCTCGATGGCCACGCTCTCGACCGCCTTCTCCCAGTATTTCGCACAGATCGTCGGCCCCCCGCAAGGGATGGCGCCGGAGGTCTGGCAGGCAGGCGCGGCGATCACGGCGATCACCATGGTCGTGATCGTGAACGTCCTGGGCACCGCGATCGGCGGCGGGCTTCAGGTCATCGGCACGGCCTTGAAGGTCGGCGGCGTGTCCGCGCTGATCGTTCTGCCGTTTGTCGTCGGCGGCGGGAAGGCGGCGAACCTCAGCCCGGTGATGCCCGAAGCCTTCGACCTCCGTTTAGTCTCTCCACTCACGGAGACCAGCGGAATTCCGATCCAGGGCAGAAATTTGGTGACTATCTCCAATGTCAACGATGTCTTGTATTTTCGAATTTTCAATCGAGATAAAAATATAGTCTTTGATAGCAATGAGCGCCTCCTGAAAGGCAAGTCTGAACAGATCGAGAACCTCCGGAAGGAACTCAGTACAAGTTGGCCTCCCCAGAAAGTTACGGAACATGAAAAACGGCATATTATTACCAATGTAGCCTCCATCTCCGGCCGCACTCTCTTGACGGGATTTGATGCGTCCTTGCTGACGGGGATGATGGTCGCGATGGTAGGTGTTTTATGGGCGTACGACGGCTGGATGAACCTCACGCCCCTGGCTGAAGACGTCCGCGACCCCGGCAGGAACATCCCCTGGGCGCTCGGCATGGGGATGGCCGTGCTGGTCACCCTCTATCTCGGGGCGACGCTCGCGTATCATTATGTGCTCACCATTGATCAGGTTGAGGCGGCCAAAGGGGCGGCGACCGAAGCCGTGGCCGCGACTTATTGCAAGACGCTGCTCGGTCAGAAGGGACTGGTGGCGATCTCCTTGCTCGTCATGGCATCGACATTCATCTCGCTGAACGGCAACGCCCTGACCGGCCCGCGTGCGTATTTCGCGATGTCGCGCGACGGACTCTTCCCCGGCTGGCTCGCGAGAATTCACCCCACGTTCCAGACCCCCGCGAACGCCGTGATCGCACAAGGAGTCTGGGCGATCGGCTTGATCGTGGCGGGCACGGTGATGATCCTCTGGCCCGCGCCGGGACCGGATTCCGGCCTGCCGGAATTCGTCCGCAACGCGTGGCTCAAGTTGAACACCACGCCGCTTTACAAGATCCTCTTTACCTACGTCGTCTTCGGGGCGAACGTCTTCTACCTGCTCGCGATCGCGAGCGTCTTCGTGCTCCGGATGACCCGTCCGGACGCACCCCGGCCTTACAAGACCTGGGGTTATCCATTCACCCCGCTGATCTTCGTGATCGCGTCGCTTTATCTACTCCAGAACATGCTCCGCGAGTCGCCTGCGGAGTCGCTCGCCGGAGTCGGCATCATCCTGGCGGGAATCCCCGCCTACCTCGTCTTTGCACGCTCGACCGCCGCGAACGACGCCCTTGCTCGCAGGCTCGATTCCTGACTTAATCACATACAAGGGAGCGACCTTTGGAAACGCCGCACAACCGCCGCGACTTCGTGAAGGCCCTGGCCGCCGCGGGGCCTGTCGCACTCGTCGCGACCCCGGTCCTCGCCGACGACCCGCCCAAGGACGAGAAGAAGCCCGAAGAACCCAAGCCGAAGTCCGAAGCCGACGCGCGAATGGAACTGGTCCTGGCCCGCTTCGGAAAACAACTCGACGAGGCCGCCCGCAAGACGATCCGAGGCGAAGTCGAAGCAATCGTCCGCCGGGCCGAGGCCCTGCGCA